>JBAXQP010000136.1 GCA_037131655.1 bacterium
AGAATGCGGCATGCCTGTTTGCTCCCTATGTCACGTGGGGCGGAGTTCACACGACCTCTTCACATCGTTCAGCGGCATCTCCAAAGTGAGGAGCGATCACTACGTGGCTATGAATGGATGTCCTGCATGGGTATCGACGTTTCCGCCGCTCCGCCAGATCGCCGAACGAAGTCAAACAACCTCACGGGGGGGGGCACGTCATCGGTCAAAAAGACTATTGTGTTCGCCCACCGACACTAGTATTGTCTCAAAAGTGATAAACCAAATACGTATTTGAACCACCCCCGGGGTACCCTTGGTGGTTGAAAAGAGGTTTCTGGTCGTGGCGCATCAGGTTATAGCATTGAAATGTCCCAACTGCGGCGATGCAGTGGACACGGGGCAAAAGGTCTGCAAATTCTGCAAGCAGCCAGTCATTATCTCTACCTTCAATAGCGTTTACTCGATGCCGATCCCTCTCGTAAACAAATATGCGGGTACATATAAGCAGGCATTATCTGATGACCCAAGTAACAGAGAACTCAATAATTCCATCGCAATGTGCTATTTGAAGTTAAAGTTGAATGACAAGGCGCTAAATGCCTTTGAGAAAGCGATGGAGGATAATTTTGATAACTCTGAAACATTTTTTTATGCCGCCATCTGTCTTTTGAAAGGGCAAAAAGCATTTCTTACTACAAAGGCCTCAATAGATAAGATCGAGGAATATATTAAAGCGGCGATTCTGCTTGAGCCGAAGGGTATCTATTATTACTTCTGGGCGTATATCAAATATGATTATTACGATAGAAAGTGCTACAACACTTCTCCAACATATCAGGACGCGTTGGCATTAGCAGAAACTGCCGGGGTATCGCCTTTTGATATTGAGCAGCTGTTTGGGATTTTAGGCGTTCAGCGTCCCGAACCCTTATAGCGGCGATGCTATTGGCGACGTAATCGTCACAGGAAAGGGAGGTGAAATATAAATGAAACATGCGGTGTGATTGGGAGCAGGCTGCAACAACTTCTCATCTACACCTCTTTCGCGGAACGTCACAAACGAAACGAAATATTCTAAAACTTTTCAAACAGGGAGATCAACACAATGTCAGTCGACAGCGCATTACTGAAAGGCAAGACGCCAGAACAAAAGCAGGCAATCAAGTACTTTTTGGACACTGGATGTATTGCGGCATTGACCCGCATGAAGGACGATGCTTACGACCAGGCGGTTCAGAGTAAACTTAACGCACTCAACCTCAAGCAGAGGGCGTTAGGGAAGATTGGTTTGGATGAAGATCAACTGAAAGCAATTGCGCCCGTTTTCTTGCACGGGTACACAGCCGAGGGTGCGCACGTACGAGTTGGTGCTGACGATCGTTTAAGGACCTCGAAGTACGACGCGACGTGGCTCTTTTTCAGCGACACTCAGGTGTATATGTATAGCTATACTCTTGACATGACTTCCGATGCGAAAAAGGAAAAAACGGAGGAGTATTTCTACAAAGACATCACGAACTTCTCTACTTCTTCCGAAACCACGGACGCAAACAAAATCAGCGGCTGCCAAGGCGACAAGGTCACAAAGACCCAGCGCGAATACAGCAGATTTTCCCTTGTGGTCCCCGGAGATAAATTCACATGTTCGACCAGTGGGGTTCCTGATGCAGACAGATCTGTGAGCGCCATGAAACAGAAACTGCGGGAGAAAAAGCAGTAGTATATGGGTAGTGCGTAAGGAAGCGGTCACGTCCGTTCCGACGTGACCGCTTTTTAGTATCCGAACCGAAACACACGTTGTGCGATGCGCGACGACATAATTACAACGCTCCACCCGGAAGGCTCCAGCAATAACATTCGGGTCGCGACAGAGAGACGAAAACTCGAGCGACCGCAGATTTGCTATGGGGAAGCCATACTTAATGTGCTGATACCTCTAATTGTATCAGTTGGAGTAGGCTTTTGGAGTATGCGTTTCGCATTGACGTGCTTATGTGTGTTCACGGTAGTCAGGATGCGGGGAATCTTAATTTGGTTCATACGACTTTATCAACGCTATGCTTCGGCGGATATACGACTGGCCTGTGTATTTGAACCAGGTTGCTCGGAATACATGATTCTGAGCATGCAAAAGTATGGGATTCTCAAAGGAATCAGCAAAGGCATAGAACGATTGAAACGATGCCACCTCCCAAACGGCGGCACTGATTATCCTTGAATGGTTAGTAAAGGAGCGGTGAATAATGGATGATAAGATGAATATCATTTCTTCACTGCCGTTAGCGACTGAGGAGATCGTTGGATTTGGCGCTATTGAGATTCTCTCAATACCCCATGTTTCCGTATTGCAGAAGCGTTTTACGGTTATCCCGAATATTGACACGGAATATAAGCAGGACATGGCGCGCCTGTTGTCGGAAATCTTCCAGAATTACAAATTGAACGATGACGGCGCCAGTGGTTTAAAAGATATTTCTCTAGAACTGCTTTGGTGTACAGAAGAAGCGCACAATCAGCCTTATAAGGCTAATATCAAGTTGTTTATAATCATCCGCGCAATTGACGATACTGTCACAAATGCAGAACATAGAGTGAACTCGCTCTTGCAGATATGCAAGGCGAGCCTGAGTTTTGGAAAATACGAATATCGGAGCATTTCCTTTGCAGAGTTCCATTCGCGAGTCCAGAAAATAGACGATCAAAGCATCATCGCTATCGTAAAAGAAGAACGGGTGGAGAATCTTCAGAATCCAATCTTACCGTTCTGTTTTGCATTCGCAAAACTTCCCACGACGGAGAACGACCTTAGCCGTGTCGTAAACGCCCTTATTGACCATCCAAATTGTGCTGTTTCATTTCAGATTCTGCCAACTATCTATTCCGCAGAAGAAGCAGATGCCGTCGGAAAGATGGCGCAAGCACTCGACACCTTACATAGAGGTGTCGCAGAGCAGGGCGTCGGTAATATTAGCTTCGCATTGGCAGAAAAACACGCCAGCGTATACAAATACTACGCTAATAACAAACACACCTCTCTATTTGCGTTCAATATATTGGTGTTTGGCTCGTCTTCAGCCGCAAACTCCCTTTCAACCAGACTTTTAGGGCAACTCAACATAGGAAACGAACTGCGTCTTATCCCGCTTACGGCAGACGAAGTACAGAAAGACACGAACTATTATCCGCTTCCTTGGGCGGTAAACGAGTTGTTGCTCAACGCTAAACGCAGTCCGTGTCTATTGAATTCCGAACAGAACTTGAATGCTTACTACCGCCTACCATATATAATTACCGCAGAAGAAGCCTCCGAGTTTTTCCGCTTGCCCATCGGAAACGAAAATACTTCTGCCGGTCTTGTAATAAGTGAGTCGAGTAAGGCAAGCCACTCTTACGCCGGCAATATTATAGGCGGAGGCGACATTGCGATTGGGCACCTTAAATCCTCCTCTCGAAGTTCTATAGGCATATCTTTAAAAGACCTCACGAAACACATGCTTGTCGTCGGAACCCCCGGTTCAGGCAAAACTACATTCTTGGTTAGTGTGCTCGACCGGTTGTGGAAAGACCACAGGATACCGTTCTTGGTCATCGAACCTGCCAAAAATGAATATCGGGCTTTGGTGCAAAGCATTCCGGATTTGCAGGTGTTCACACCAGGCAAGCATTCTATTTCGCCATTTGTGTTTAACCCTTTTGTGCCACCGAAGCATGTGAAACTGGAAGCCTACAAATCTACACTCAAGACTGCGTTTGCGGCAGCGGTATCCATGTCCACCCCGCTTGATAAGATTTTCGAAGAAGCGGTCAATAACTGCTATTCCGATTTTCAATGGCTTGATACATATACTAGCGACAGCAAGGGGCAACCCTTCAATATTTCAGATTTCATCAAGTGCTTTCAGGAAACCTTTGAGCAAATCGGCTATACGGGTGATGCTAAGAACATTGGGCGCGCAGGTGTTGTGCGGTTGAATAGCTTGGTAAATCTGTTTGATAACTATTTCTCAATTCCTATTGAGGATCTGCTGACCAAACCCACCATTATTGAATTGGCGGCTATCGACAACAGTGACCAAAAGGCATTGATTATCGCTTTATTGCTGTTGTCTATTTCGGCCTATGTAAACAGCAATTATATTGGCGAGGGTGGTTTGCGTAATGTTATTTTATTGGAAGAAGCCCATGTGCTTCTTGGCGCCGATCCCAGGCCAGCCGTGGAAGGCGAAGCCAATCCAAGCGCTATTGCACAGGGGTTAGTCAAGAGGATGCTTGCTGAAATCCGCTCTTACGGCGTTGGTATCGTTATTGCAGACCAATCACCTCGTAAGGTTACAGCCGATGTTGTAGCACTCACTGATATTAAACTTGCATTCCGTCTGGTTGAAGCAAGCGATAAGCAAATTATCGCCGACAGCACCAATATGGTAGAGGTACATACCCAGCGACTCGCCAAACTGAAACCAGGCGAAGCATTTCTATTCTTTGGCCAACTGGATGAACCGGAGGAGCTTATAACTGAAGATTATCGGTTAGCTAATAACATTTCCATAACGTTGTCCGACGATCAGATAAGGTCACTATCCACTTATTGGGACGCAAAACAAGATAAGTTAAGACCATACCCTGAATGCTGTTACACCCGATATTGTGGCACCACCTGCAATTGTGCACGCAGAACATTGGCGAGAGAGATTGCCCGCCGAATATTTGTTAAACACTTTAAACCCGACAGTACCGATTTTGCGATTATCAAAAGCATACTAGGGCAGATTTCCAAATTGATTATAGACAACCTGAACGACGAACCTTTTGACCGTGAACTGCTGTCCTGTGTAAAGGTCCATTTGTTTCGTCGGATTCGATACGGAACGATAATGAACATCCCAAAGAAGACCGTTCAGACATCTTTAGAGAAAGTGTAGGGCCTATAATATGGGAGGCAGTATCGACGGCGGTGAAAAGGGTGAGTTGGACGATATGTCTCATCTTTCTGACACATCAGGCGATGTTGAAAATGACGTCCCCGATGATATCCCTGCGGATATACCAGAAGATGCTCCGGTTAGCGGCGACGATAACTTGGCTCGTGAGGCTTCGCCTGACATTCAAGAGGACATTCCGGAGGATGTGTCCGATAGCGAAACTGAAACCCCACGCGAAGGCGATGAGAAACCAGTCGATGATCATCCATTTAAGGCGGATGGAACGCTTAAAGAAAACATTCGATATCACGCGGGAGAATTCGGATACGAGTATGAAACCGATGACAAAGGCCGTATTGACGATTTTCACGCTGACAAATTACAACTTACCGCGCGTGAGGACAGACTTCCCCATGATGGGGATACTCCTGGAAAACTGGAAGGTGACCAAGCCGGACATCTCGCAGGTGATCGATTTGGCGGTTCTCCCGAGATCGATAATTTGGTTTCTCAGTCGTCTCATGTTAATCTCAGCGAATACAAGAAGATAGAAAACCAATGGGCAAAGGCACTTGAAAACGGTCAGCATGTCAGTGCAAATGTCGATGTTGAATATGAGCAAGCTGATAGACGTCCTTCCGCATTCGATGTCGATTACGATATCGACGGCGAAGCCTTTTCACAAAGAATTCTTAATGGAGAGAATCGCTGATGAATGACAGTTTTGAGAATCGATTTAGCGAACTACAGGCAGATATGGTTTCTATTTGCCTTGAGTATGCAGAAAGAATGGCGGATAAAGTATTCATATATGCATCATGTGAGGGCGATATTATCTCAAGCAATTTCTTTTACCAAGTTAACGGCCAATTGAAGAAGAAACACAAACTCAATGATGATACCGATAGGCATTGTGATACATCTGTTAAGCGGCAACAAGCCGTCATGAAGATTCTAAACGACGATATTGAAGATATAAAGATCCTGTGCGCTCGAGTCAACAGGCCTATGCCAACAGAAATGAAACTTGTCTTCGACGTGAAAACAAGTGACTTGTCTGCAAAGTATCAGTATCAACCTATATACACCAACTCCAAAGATAAGACCGCTTTGACAATTTCCGAGGAATGGTTTGTACGGGTTGCTTCTGAATCAACAGGAGGGGTGTAATCAATGACAATCTTTAAGACAAATCCAAACGAAACTGCCTATGTCGGCGGCGCGAAACATTGGGCTGATGTAATCAAGAATTCGGGTCCCGGAGAACTGTTGATATGGCGGCAGCCGGAAGAAGATTTCAATACGAATTCCACGGTAGTCGTCATGCCGGGTGAAGAAGCGATCTTCATCAAGGGCGGCGTCATTGAGCAGGTGTTTGAAAACGGTTCATATAGGCTCTCGACGGAGAACTATCCTTTTATCAGCCGCTTAAGAAATGTTTTTACCGGCGGTGTCAGCACGTTCAACTGCGTGGTTTACTTTGTTCGTAAAGCCCTCAGCATGGAGGTATTATGGGGTACATCTTCCCCCATTCAAGTGCGCGACCCTGTCATGATGATAATGACAAGCGTCCGTGCAAGAGGTGCTTACAAAGTGACTATCGACAACGGAGCAAAGTTTTTGACTAAACTGCTCGGGAATAATATTCCCTTTGCAATTCAGGACGATCTCACGAAATATTTTGATAATCAATTCCAACAGCAGATTAAGTCAAGCATTGCAAAAGCAATGTTGAATGCTAATAGAGAGATTCTGGGGATCTGTGCGGACCAGACTTCGCTAGCACAAAATATCCAACCCATTCTCCAGGAGATATTTGCTGATTATGGAATCAAACTTGTAACCTTCTCGATTGCCGGAATTGACATACCCGAAAACGATCCCAATAGACAGAAACTTGAAAATGCTTTTGCGAGTAGGGGTGTCATGAACATATTGGGAGCCGATTGGGGACGACAGCAAGCAACTGAAATCTTGCACGACGTTGCCAATAATCCGGGCTCGGGCGGGATTGCGGCTGCCGGTGCAGGGCTTGGTATGGGTATGGCGGCTGGTGGTGTCTTTGGTGGCATGGCGCAACAAATGTTTGCCCCGTTGCAACAGCAACAACCATCGCAACCTATACAGCAACAACCATCCGGCAGATTCACCCAAAAAGCGCCTACTACTGACGGGAAAGCAAGTGCAAGTGTCGCTGATGAGATTATTAAATTGAAGAGTCTGCTGGACGCAGCCGTGTTAACACAGGATGAATTTGATGCAATGAAGAAGAAGTTACTCGGTCTATGAATCGTTACAAAACAAGGAGTCAAGGTTCTTGAAAAGGACATCTTCACTATGGATGATGCTGGATATAGTATTCCTCATCGTTTTCAATGCAATGTTTTTTATCCTTGGTGGAACTGACCACAGAGCATCTGTTTGGATCTCGTATGGGTTTATCC
>JBAXQP010000137.1 GCA_037131655.1 bacterium
GTTCAATCCGGTCATGTTCGTGTTGTTATAAACATCGAGATAGCCGTTGGCCTTTGCTTGGGTAATATTGACTACCCCGAATGATCCGCCTTTAGCAGGATCGCCGCCGCCGAAAATCACATTAGCTTTTGAGCTATTAACATAATCGCCGGCGACCGCCGAAAGGTTGCTTCGACTTGCTTCATGAGCGCCAAACCCGGCAGGGGTTGCATCTTTAATTGACACCGTCGACACCAATCCCGTCCGCTTCCCCTTCGATTTCGCTATCTCAAGAGCGGTCAAATAGGGTGTGCCATCAGGCGCTTGTGAGATAACCCCGTTGGCAGCTTTATTCCCGGTCGCCAATGCCGTTGCCGCCGCCGCCGAATCGGTGGTGCCACTTAATGAATTGGTTGTAACAGAGCATTTGAAGAACTGTTCAAAGCAGAGGGTTCCGGATGCGCCATTCAGATAATAACCCCCCGCCTTCAAGTGCTGGAACCCCATCCCATCGCCGATCATGATGATCACATTCTTAGCCGCAAGCGCTTGACTTATAAGAAGAACCACAATCAAAGCTAAACCTAACAAACGACCTATCATTCTCATTTCAACTCAACCTCCAAAGATAAATAGCCGATAGAAATTCTTACTTGTATTATACAGTATGCTCTTGATTTAGACGGGCTGTCTCTCCTCGACGAGGAGGGGATTAGCTTTCTGTTTCCCGTGACGCATCCCCAAGCCGTTCAGGCATACAACTTTTTTCGGAAATACGTACTATGCAATACGTTCTCTATTCCAAACTGGCCAAAATTTCGACTGTCTCGGCGACAGCTTCGTCGAAGATATTGACTGCATGATTGACTTGCATTTCGTTAATGATTAACGGCGGCTCAAAACGCATAACCCGGGGATTATTAAGTGTGTAGGCGGCGATGACGCCGCGCTTGACTAAGCCGGCAATCACTAATTCACCAACATCATCCTGGACAAACTCTACCCCTATCATCAAACCTCTGCCGCGTACACTACACAAAGTCTGCGAATGCCGCTGTTGAACCTGCTTTAGTCCTTCAAGCATCTGCTGGCCGCGCGCTTTGGCATTTTCGATCAAGCCTTCCTCTTGGATTACACGAATGGTTGCAAGGGCCGCTTGACAGGCTAACGGATTTCCCCCGAAAGTGCTTGTATGAACGAGGGGATTATCGCCAAACCCTTTTTCCCATATGTCAGTGGTAGCCATAAATGCGCCCGTCGGGATTACCCCGCCCCCTAACGCCTTTGCCAATGTCATAATATCGGGCTTAACCCCGTAGTGATTGACCGCAAACATAGCGCCCGTTCGTCCAAGACCAGTTTGAACTTCATCTACTATTAGAAGAGCGCCTTTATCAGTGCAGATTTGGCGCAGGTCAATAAGGTAATTATCTGAGGGGATAATAATGCCGCCCTCGCCCTGGATAGGCTCGATAATTACTCCAGCGGTATCATCATCGATAACCTCTTGCATAGCAGCAATATCATCGTAAGGCACGTGGACAAACTCTTCAATAAGCGGCAAGAACGCATCTTTGAACTTCGCACGGCCAGTGGCAGAAAGAGCACCCATTGTCTTACCGTGAAAACCACCCATTGTGGATACGAACTTGCGTCTCCCTGTAGCCTTTCGGGCAATCTTAAGCGCGCCTTCGACGGCTTCAGTGCCGCTATTGCAGAGGAAACTATATTGTAAATCTCCAGGTGCGACTTCGGCCAGCTTTTCGCATAGGTCGGCCAAGGGTTTATTAAAGAAAAGTTTACTGGCAAGAGGCATCTTTTCGAGTTGGGCTTTGACTGCCTCCACTACCTTGGGATGACGATGCCCCAAGCTAAAAACACCATAACCGCCTAAACAATCGAGATAGGGATTACCATCTGCATCATAAATATAACAGCCCTCAGCAGTCCACTCCACCCCTAATCCTGCAAACTTCAGCATTTTTGCTAAGCCTGGATTGTGATAGTCCTCATACTTTTGGGCGACTTCTTCAATTAGCTCTTCTTGATTATCTGGATACATGCTTGTCACGCTCCTTGTGGCCAAATTATACCCTTACCGCTTTAACAGGCAAGATACTGCATCTTTATAACAACCAAACCTACCCATTTTCATATTAGCCAATATCAAGATTAGTAGCCAAAAGCGAGGACAGTCTGGAAGGTATTGGAGTGGATTGCTTCAACACAATCAGTCCGAAATGACACGGAGGGGATATGCTTTTAGCCTACTAAACTTGCGTATCAGGCGAAGAGGTGATATCTTTATCTACTTTTGCTGCAGAGTTGTTCAGAATGAACTCTCCGAGTACAGCGCCTAAAATGCCCCCTATCGCAGTGAAAAGTAAGCTGTGCAGGGGCCATCTACCTAGCCAGCATCCAAATACAAACCAAAACGGGATCATGACGATTACGGTACACAAGCCGATAATAAGCGCTTGCGCTAACCTCTCGCTGAATTTCTGAGGGAGGAAAAGAACGAAGAAGCGATCGCGCGAAATATCGGGCATGTTGTCGAGACGGTTGGTAATGCGTGAACGATAACGTTTTGAAACGCGTTTGCGTCCGTCAAAGCAAGCCCAGCCAAAACCAGTGACAATTGTTAAAATGAAGAGACCGTAAACCCATATGAGCGAATTCAATTCAGCCACCCCAATACGATTAATCTTACAAGTTCTGCGACAACCAGAAGCATATCTTTACTATTACCCAAACACCCTTCTCACTTAAAGGCAGATGTCCACCTTTATACCACAAAACCTCTTTCGGTTCCTTGGCCGCAGTATGAAGCGCCTTGGCCGATTCTTTAGGAATAACACGATCGCTATTCCCATTTATCATAAGGACTGACCGAGGGCTAATCTGTCCAATCCACAAGATCGGGTCAACCGGCGCTAAGGTAGAGGCTAATTCGGCTAGATGCGTCGGATCATTCTTCAGCGCAGGAGGTTCATGATTTACTTCACTGCCTTTTGCAATTGAAGCCCAATTCCCTCCACCAACCACTAAAACGGGAGCCTTAATTCGAGTATCGATTCCTGCAAACACGGCACCGGTAATAGCCCCCATGCTAAAACCAACATAACCTATCCGTGTCGGATCAATATCCGGTCGTTGGATAAGGTAATCAACGCCGCGCCTTAAGTCAATAACTGTATGAATGAACATTTCCCTCGTTCGAACAGGGTATCGGAAGACCTGTCTGAAATTCTTGTCTTTAGGTTCTCGTTCTCCATGATATGGCGCATCGATCGAGAAAACTGCATAGCCTTGTGCCAACAAAGGGAACCAAAGTGGAATAAGGTCCTCCTTGCGACTACCCAGCCCATGCATCAAAATGACACATGGCGCCTTCTCCCCAGCTTCAAGTTTTGGAATAAGCAATATCGCAGGAATGAGTTCACCATGCAAGCTTTGATAAGTAAGTTTATAATACTGCCCTCCCGTTATCTTTATATCCAGTTTAAGGTCAACGTTTAATGGTAGCGCTTGATCGTAATCGAATAAAAAACGGTATTGGGCCTCGGGAGAGGGAGATTGAGAGCGCACAAAAACCGTACTAGCCATAAGCACGATAATCGTCAATATCGACATTAATCGGCACTTTATCATGAATTTAGTTCCCTCTGCTTATGCTACTGGACAAAACCGGTATAGGTTCCATTTTGCGATGCAATTTCCGCAACACTGACATCGCCGATTGTATAAAAAGAACCAGTTATCAAAATTACGTCCTCGGGGGATGCTTTTTCAAACGCTTTGGCAACAGCAGCAGATACCGAATTTTCTACTTTAAAACTAAATTTTTGTCGATTCGCTTCCTCGACTAAAAACTCAACAGGTAATGCCCTCGAATTATCGGGCTGGGTTAGAATTATCTCATCAGCTAACGGGCAGAGCGCTTCGATGACCCCCGATGGGTCATGATTTTGAACCATTCCCAATATCAGCGTTAATCGTCGAGAGCCATACTGCAACTTTATTGCTTCCGCTAATGCTTGGGCTGCATCGGTATTGTGAGCGCCATCAAGGATTACAAGGGGTTCTCGGCTAACAAGGTGAAATCTACCAGGCAGCCAGGCGTTCCGAATACCCAACTCGATGGCTTCCGGCGGCACTGATAGATCAGAACTTGAACGAAGCTCAAAAGCAGCCGCAACCGCACAGGCAACATTAGAACCCTGATAACTTCCCGGTAAGCGGGGATGCGCCAATTGCAGTTCAACACCATTCAAACGCACCACAACGGTATTGGGATCCTTTCCAAAACTCCACCAAACCTCGTGATCAGGGGGGGAGCCTTCTCGATGCATCACTTTGATTAGAGGAGCATTACGCTCACCTGCAACTTGCTCGACAACTTGAAGCGCCTCAGGATTAGCGACGGCTGTGATTACCGGTACATCCGGCTTAATAATGCCGGCTTTTTCGTAAGCGATCTCCGCATGCGTCTTCCCCAACCGCTCAGTATGATCAAGCCCAACGTTTGTAATAATTGAAACCCTGGGGGTGATGACATTGGTGGCATCCAACCTGCCGCCCATTCCAACTTCAACTGAAGCGAATTCAACTTGCTGTTCGGCAAAGTAACAAAATGCAACCGCCGTTTTAAGCTCAAACTCAGTCGTCTCACCAAACTCCGTCTTCTCCAACGCCTCGATGTGGGATTTTAGTAATGTCACCCAACGCGAAAAATCTTCCTTGGGGATCGGCTGACCATCGACAAGAATGCGCTCACGAACATCGAAGACATATGGCGAATAGTACCCGCCAACTTTATATCCTGCGCTACGCATAATCGAAGCGATCATAGCTGTAGTCGAGCCTTTACCGTTGGTCCCGGCAATATGCGCGGCTCGAAGTTGAGAATGCGGATTGCCGACTTGAGCTAAAAGTTGCTTAAACCTATCGGTACCAAACCGAATCCCAAACATAAGCAACCCAGACATATAGTCAAGCGATTGTTGATAGTCCATCGCTATTATTATAGCAGACAGGAGAGAGGTGGAAGGCTAAGGGCGAATAGCGAAAAGGTGTCATTGGGAGACTGAATGTGCAGAAGCAACCCCCACTATAGCATTCATAAACAAATTGGTTTGGTTGCCTGGCGAATAAATTCACGGCTGTTGAGAGCAAAGTCCGCCTGCGCGGACTATCCGGAAGAGTCCACGAAGGTGGACTTCGCCAATATCAGCTGCGGTTTTAACCGCCAAGCAGGAAAACAAAGACACTTCGGATAAGCATTTGGCCTAAATCCTATCTAACCCTACGGTAGATACCCTGGCTTCGGGTTAGGAATTGGTGATCGACCAGGGCTCGGCGGAGGGCACAGTAGTCTTCGAAGAAGTCAGTTAGAATAGCGTTGACCTCTTTCTCTTGATAATCGCGGTCAAGCTCGAAGCGATCGACAATCGTCTCCAACACTACAATCCGCTTCGCTCGCTGGACGGGGATGCTGACTAAACGGCCTTCTTTAACGAATGAACGAATAACTTTCTCACGGTTATCATTGGGATGAGCAGGGAGAGGCATTTTGTAGGTATCGTTCATCAACGCTTCGACCGCCACTTCATCAATCGCGTAAGTTCCGTCGATGTGGGTGCGATAAACGTAACCCATCGCTACCATTCGTTCGAGCTGCTTAACCACTTGCGATAAAGGGGTATTGATCTCATCTGCCAACTCCTCGGCAGTTTTTGGCAAATCGATAATGGCTGCTCCGATTTTCATTCGAATAGGAGAGCCGAATGCTCCGAGGAAGGCTATTAAGTTCGAGATCACTTGTTCGTCCATCAGAACTTCTTGGCCTGTCGGTTCAGGCATTCCCTAACGCCCGCGAATACTGGCGTGTTGACTTCTGCGTTACATTTTATTTGATATATTTATCTATTTCCTCACGTAAATCCGAAACAGAAACCGTGCCGCCCCATTGCATACGTATTCTTCCGTCCTTGTCCAAAAGGAATAATTCAGGCACCCCTGATACTCGGTATGCTTTGGAGACGGTTCCTTCTTGATCGTATAGTGAGTACCAATCAATTCCCTGTTGCTTTGTAATGGTTTTCAAACCTTCGAGTGAACTATCAGGAGTTGCGACGGAAACAATATGTAATCGATCGCTATATTCATTATGAAGTTGTTTTAGTCTGGGCAGTTCCTCATTACATGGACCGCACCAATCCGCCCAAAACACCAGCAGTACCGGTTTCCCCTGCAGGTTACTTAACTTAAGGTCGCTTAAACTATCGACGGATCTGAGGACAAAATCGGGAGCGGTATCTCCCGACATGGGACCGCTAGAGCCGGATTGGCTAATGACAATAACTACAACAATTGCAAGGACAACCGCTATCCAAACGTAAGTTCTTATTTGAGACATAAACTCCCCAACCTAGGACGCACGCTCAGCCTGTATGAAACGGCGAACACTACTCTTAGCATACACCAATATTGAGAATAGTGTTACATCCAACTCCTTATATTTGTGGTCTATGCGGGTATGCTAACTTTATGAAGACGGCTTGCTATGCTGCAATCGATGTGGGTACTAACTCAACCCTTTTAACAGTGATGAGACGAATGGCGGATGGGAATTTTGAAATCTTATCCGACCAAAGCGCAATCACACAGCTTGGCGAAGGGATATCTGAAACTCATAATCTTAATCCTGAAGCCATTAAGCGTACTATTGAAGCAGTAAAGAGCTTTCAACAAATTGCCCAAGAGCAAGGAGCAATCCGTATTATCGTTGTCGGCACTTCCGCCCTTCGTGATGCTGAAAATCGTGATAAATTTGGGTCTGCGCTTGCCGAGCTTGGGTTATCTTTGAGGATTTTAAGCGGAGAGGAAGAAGCAAAGCTTAGCTTTCTCTCCGTTGCTCTCGATCCTACTCTTAACTTTTCCGAACCGCTTGCTGTATTCGATATCGGAGGAGGAAGTTTAGAACTTGCAGTGGGCAGTAAACAGAACTTAAAAATGTTTAAAAGCATCCCTGCTGGTGCAGTGCGATTAACGGAACAATTGGTTCAAGGAGATCCACCCAGCTCCAAACAACTGCAAGCGGCTATTCCTGAGATTGACCACCTCTTGAGCGATTTGCCGATTAGCGAACCTATTGGCGCTCTTGTTGGGGTTGGCGGAACGGTTGTCAATATCCTCTCATCCTATCTGCGCCTTCCTGAATTCAATCCAACAAGACTTCATGGAAAGATTTTGACAGCTCAAAACATTCACTCGATGCTGGAACTCTACTGTAGCATGACCACCATTGAGCGACGAAAACTAACGGGATTAGAACCGAAACGAGCGCTCTATATGCCTGCTGGAA
>JBAXQP010000138.1 GCA_037131655.1 bacterium
GGGGGGTGGCGATCACAAAGAACGGGTTTTCGGTGGTCGCGCCCACTAAAGTAAGCGTGCCGTCCTCGACATAGGGCAAAAGGGTGTCTTGCTGAGAACGGTTAAAACCGTGAATCTCATCAAGAAAGAGGAGTGTTCGTCGGCCACTTGATTGTTTTTGGTGGGCCAGTTGGGCGATTTTGCGAATTTCGGCGACACCCACAGTGACGGCGCTTCGGGCTTCGAAGTAGGCGTTGGAATGGACGGCGATTAGATGGGCAAGGGTTGTTTTGCCGCTTCCTGCTGGTCCCCAGAGGATGGCTGAACCCAGTTTCCCCGCTTCGATTGCCGTTCGGATGGGACTACCTTCGGCAAACAGGTGTTCTTGACCGACAAATTCGGCAATCTCACGAGGCCGCATTCGTGTAGCCAATGGCGCAAACGCTAGTTCTTCATTCTCCTCGAATAAGCTCATTTTTTGTATTTTTTTAGCTTTTAACATCCAGTTTTTCGGACGGGCATTCCGTATGGTCTTTCTCAGAGTTAGGCCAGGAGGAGATTGCTTCGTAGCTTCGTTCCTCGCAATGACACCACTTCGTTGTGCAGGGGCTTCACCCCCTGACCCCAAACTCTTGGAAAGGGGTCAATGCTCGGAATACGTATTACATAATTTTCACTCGGCGAATGGGCCGATGGCGGCGGTGGTTAGTTTGGTATTGTCTAATACTTTATTCGCTATGTTGAGTAAATCCTCTTTGTTGACCTTGTCGACGGCATTTATTATTTCCTCGATGGGGATTATTCTGTCGAAATAGAGTACGTTTTTGCCCAAGCGCATCATACGGCTACTCATTCCCTCCAGACTCAATAGAAGCGAACCGCGGATGTGGTTCTTGGCTTTCATTAGTTCATAGTCTGTTACAAGTTCATTTTTAACACGGTCGAATTCCGCCATTGTCAAGTCTGTGACCTGTTGGAAGTTTTCTTCGCTCGTCCCTCCATAAACCATAAAGTAGCCGGTCTCATCGTAGGCGCTGGATGAAGAACCGATGGAGTAAGCAAGCCCGCGCTTTTCGCGGATTTCTTGGAACAACCGACTACTCATTCCACCGCCGAGGATTGTATCGAGTACAGCCATCGGGTACTTGTCATCCTCATGTTGCGAGAAGCTGTTGGAGCCAAGACAAAAATTAACCTGCTCAACCTCTTTGGTCATGAAGTTCTTCCGAGCGCTTGGGGTGGGGATACTTTTCTCGAAGGGCATTTCGACAGGCTTAAGCGAACCTAATCGGTCAGAAATAAGATCTTCAATCATCGAGAAATCCAAATTACCCGCTGCAGAAATGACAATTTCATTTGAGGCATATCGGCGTTTCATATAATCGAAAAGCTTCTCGCGATTGACTGCGCTGACGGTTTCGACAGTGCCGATAACAGGGCGGCCGAGTTGGTGAAAAGGCCAAAGGGTTTCTAGGAAGACGTCGTGAATAAGGTCCTCAGGGTCATCGTCACGTCGCTTGATTTCTTCAAGAACGACTTTCACCTCGCTCGATATATCATCAGGCGCCATTATTGAGTTCGTCAGCATATCACAAAGCACATCCACTAACGACGAAGAATGCTCGGAAAGAATTCGCCCGTAATAACAGGTCATTTCCTTGTCGGTGAATGCGTTGAAATAGCCGCCCAAAGCCTCGATTTCTTCAGCAATCTGCTTGGCAGTGCGTTTTTCAGTTCCTTTAAAAAGCATATGCTCGAGCACGTGAGAGATGCCGAGTTCAAAATCTTCTTCGTAACGGGAGCCTGCTTTCACCCAAATGCCGATTGCCGCCGATTGAACGTATGGAACATGCTCCATCACCAGTCGAACACCGTTGGGGAGCTTTGATTCGTGGATTGTCAGAGCGCTCATTTTGCCCTCAAATATTTTATTGCCCGTTTCAATGGGCTGTCTTTGCTGAGTGTACCAGGGTCAAATAGAGGTGTCAAGCCGATGCTCGATGTGAAGATTAAATCCAAGCATGGTTAAAATTAACCAAATCGTCGACAAAAGCTTCTAAAAGTAGTCAAAATGAGGGCATGAAGTATGCTTGGATATTACTGTTTTCTCTTATAATAACTTTGACTGCATTCGGCGAAGTTGCGAAGGAAGCGCCGTTGAAGTCGTGGGGCCCGAAAGGGCCATTGTGCGTTCGGAATACGGATATGTTTTCGCTCATGTTCCTAACGTTCCCGCCTGAGTTTCCAAAAGTCCTTCCACCGGGAAAAACGCTATTTGCTGCCAACATCGATATCGTCAGCGAAGCGAAGTTCACTGAAAATGTCACTTATGACTATGAGCTCGAGCGGTTTCTTTTGCGATATCGCAAAGGATTAAAAGACGGCAGTGAAATCTCTTTTGCCCTGCCTCTTATGACGCGTCAGAATGGGTTTATGGACTCGATTGTCAATTGGTGGCATTCGACGATGTTAGGAAGTCACCCTCTTCCACGCGAAATATTGCCGATTGATGGATTGCGAATTCATGTTGTCAAGGATGGCACGGTCCTAGTCGATGCGGCGCGTGAGGATGGTCCTGGTGACCTTTCGATTATGTATAAGCGACAATTGTGGGAGAAGAAGCGCAACGCAGGGGTGATTCGTTTTGGGGTTGAACTGCCCACCGGCAATCCTGCTGAGTTTTTAGGAAGCGGCAATGTGGATGTCGGCGCACAGGTGGATTCGTATTGGAAGTTGTCCAAGAAACTGCACCTTTATCTTAATCTGGGGCTAGTTTATCAGGGCACGCCGAGTGTTTTGCCGAATGCACGCCAATGGCAAGATCGCGAACTGGTTGCCCTGGAATGGCAGTTGACCGGCAAGGATAGTTTAATATTTCAGACCGATAACCAGTCTCCAACCTGGCATACGGGAGATCCAACGTTTGATAGGGCTTATCGAGAGTTCAGCATCGGTTGGCGCCGTCAGCTTCGTGATGATTTGCTTTTGCAAGTTACATTTAGTGAGAACAATGATTTCGTCGGAGGAGAATTCGCCGATTTTGCCACCGATATCGCCGTCGGCGCTGGGTTAGAGTGGTATTTCTAAAGAATATAAACTCTGGGGTTTTGACTTAGGAGAAAATTATGCGAAAGCGGTTTGTATTTTTGGCGCTTCTTATCAGCTTTGGGGCGCTAGTTTTTGCGTTCGAGTTAAAAGATGGGGATAGGGTAGCTTTCTATGGCGATAGCATCACCGAAATGGGGGGCTATGTCCGTGATATTCAGGATTATGTCATCACACGTTATCCTGATCTGAAGATTAGTTTTATAAACCTAGGAATTGGCGGCGATAGGGTTTCGGGTGGGGCTGCCGGTCCGATTGATACGCGTATAACCCGCGATGTAGTCCCTTACCAACCTACAGTTGTCACTATCTGCCTTGGGATGAATGACGGCGAATATCAACCTTTCAAACAAGAGATATATGACCGCTACTATAAAGGTTTGGAGCATATCGTTTCCCGCATAAGAAAAGAGTGCCCTAAAGCAAGACTATTTATTCTTGGTCCTCCAGCCTTTGATGATGTGACACGCGGGGATTCAACTTATAACAATTCACTTCGGCGAATTTCTGATGGGGCGAAGTTGATTGCTAAAAAGTATAAAGCAAAGTTCGTTGACACTAATACCCCGATGGTGAAGGTTTTAGAGGCGTTGAAGAAGAACGGTTCGAATGCGCTAATTCTTCCCGATCGTGTACATCCCGATCCGGGCGGCCATTGGATAATGGCTCATGCCGTTCTTAAGGCTTGGGGCGCGACGGCTGAAGTGGCTTCAATTAAGATCGATGTAGTTGAATGCAATGCAACCGCTAAGAATGCGGATGTGTTAATGGTCGCAAGGAATACCAAGGGAGTGTCTTTCACTACGAAACAACATCGTCTGCCTTTGCCACTCGACCTTAATCATGCAAGCATAAAGGCTGTTTTTGATGTCACCTCAATCGAAAAGGATTTAAGCAGGGAGATGCTTGTGGTAAGCGGATTAGAAAGCGGCAACTTTCTTCTTAAGGTCAATGAAACAGAGTTAGGACAGTTTAGCGCTAAGCAGTTGGCTACGGGGATAAACGTTGCAAGCAATCCTGGTTTTCCTTTGCAGCATCAGGCTTTGGCGCTAGCAAAAAAGACAAACGAACGCCATGCGCTTGCCTATCTTATCTGGCGACGCATTTATGTGCCGGCTTGGGATGAGCCTAAGCAGGCAACAGACAAGGATTGGCCGCCGGTAAGGTGGAAAGAGGCGGAGGATATGCTTGCAGTGGAGCAGGCTTCTGTTAAAGCTCAGGGCTGGCTTCGTTGGGTGATTGTAAAGCAATAAGGCAAAAAGAGAAAAGGCCCCGGGCGATGGGCCGGGGCCTTTCATTTCGTCTTTCCTAATAAATTCCGGGTACGTTGCGCACTTGGCCCGTAGCGCCAAAAGTGTTTACCTCGCCGTTAAGCGGATTGTTCGCTCGTACCACTTCATAATTACGACTTGGGATGCCATTAGGACTGGCTTTCACAGCCCCGGAACCCGTATACCCTCTTCGTCTACTATCTCGCAGAGCTTCTTCGGCGATGCGATTAGTATCAACTTGGTCGGTTGAGCTTTCAGCCGCTGCGTGACTTTCCTTGTCCTCCCCATTAGCCTCTTCTGAAGCTTCCGTTGTCTCGGCATCAGCCACTAGCTCAGCAGACTCTTCCTGTGTATCCTCTTCGGATACCACCTCGTCGGTCGACGCATCAAGTACAACTAACTCAAGCGCCGAATCAGAAGTCGGCGGAGATGAAGGCGATCCAGACTGAGAATCCCAGATATGTCGCAGCATCTCGACGGCCTCATCTAATTCAGCCATTTTTAGTGTCAATTCCTGCACTGTCTGGTCATCTTTCAGCAGGTCAGCGACCTCGGTAAGCTGAACCATAGTGCCCCGACGCCCTTCATACTCTTGCAGCTTCTGGTTAATTGGCAGCTCGAGACGAAGGCGTACGGATAGCAGATATTCATCAATCCCGGTCAGGTCCAAACTCAAAGCGTTGGTCGATTTCATAGCCCTCTGCTCCGCATTAGATAATCCGACTACGCCCCATTCATCCTAAGAGTCTGGGACGGCAAAGCCTCAAGATATTAGTGAATAACTCAGGCTAGCGAGCAACATTTAAGCTCAGTCGAATGTTTTACTATTTATCTCATGCCACACTCAACGCCTGTTTTAACATGAGGGAAATCGAAACAAAGAAAACTAGTGTCTTTTGCAGCCAGTTACTTTGGCAGGGAAGGCGGAAGGATCGAGGCAAGAGGCAAGAAGCAAGAAGCAAGAAGCAAGATACCGGAAATCTCTCATGACCCCTTAGGAAAGGGGGGACATTTCATGAATCTGCCCCCTATCACCTTCTAAGGAAATACGCACTACGCTCCAAAAACATCTACCCAAACAAATGGCTTATTAGGCTGACCATGGTTAGGGTGTCTTGCCAGTTGTGCTCCATTATCTTTCCGATCATTCCGGCATTCCCTGTCAGAAGGAAATCGCGATAGGCGGCGGGGATTTGGCGGCCGGGAATATCATCTTCTCGGTGGCGGTTGCAGATATGGCTTTCGAGGGTTTGGAGTTGGCAATTAGGTAGACGCCACCGATAGGCCTGGCGCGCAAATGGGAGAAGGTCGAGATGACCGTGAGGTTCATTCCAAACAATACCGTTCCCATTGGCGCGAGTTTGCATGTAAGGCACATCAAACGAGTTGCCGTTAAACGTGACGAGTAAATGCACGTCTTTCATCTGGTCAGAAATAGCAGCGAGAACCCCCACTTCCTCAGCGTATGTCCGAGCGAAGTATTGGCGAGCGATTAGCTCCCCGTTTTCATAACACATCGTGCCGATAAGAAAAAGCGGTCTGCTTGGGCTTAAACCAGTTGTTTCTATATCAAGAAAAAGTGTCCGCTCAGCCGTAGCGTGTGGAACATAGACCTGCTGCCCGACACGCGCGGAATGGGGCGGGAATAGTCGGCAAAATCGCTCGCACAGTTCGACAGACTCAGGTTCTGACTGAGCCACCGCAGCTTCGATGAAAAAATATGGCGTACCCTGCGGCGATATTGTCTCAGTCCCTTTCATCACGTCTTCAAGGCAATATGTTTCTTTACTCAAAATCAAACTCTCCTATGAAAAATCATACCACGAAGCAGGCGCTTATGATATGATTGACAGATTCAAATCGATCAAGTCATACTTCCGCTTGCGTAGGGATGTCAACTACTAGGCAATTTTGAGGCAAGAATGTCAAAGCGTATTGTTATTGCGGATGATGAAGCAGTCATTCGGCTCGACTTAAAAGTGATGCTTGAACAGATGGGGCATTGGGTCGTTGGGGAAGCGGATAATGGCGAAACCGCACTCGATTTGGTGCGAATACACCACCCCGACCTTGTGATAGCCGACATCATGATGCCAAAGAAAAATGGTCTAGAGCTTGCTGAAACCTTGAATAGAGAACGCATCGCCCCCGTTCTCATCTTAACGGCTTATAGCGGTATTGAGATGATCGAAAAGGCAAATGAAGCAGGGGTGTTGGCCTATATCGTCAAGCCGTTCCGCCGCGCTGACCTTGAACCTGCTATCGAGCTTGTTGTTTCGCGCTATCGTGAAGTGTTTGCTCTTGAACAGCAATTAACCAGCGTTCAGGGGCAAATGGAGGCCGAAAAGCTTATTAATCAGGCCAAGAAGATACTGATGAACAAGTTCAATGTTGGGGAACAGGAAGCCCTTCGGCGTATTCAAGCCCAAAGCCTTAAGCTCAATAAGTCGTCTGAAGAAGTCGCCTCCGCTATAATCCTCACCAACAAAACTTTATCTGATAGCTAGGCTAACGGGCGATTTTTTCGTAGTGTACATTCATTAAGATAGGTCTTTTTAGCGCGCGCTTATCTAATTCCGCCGCCATATGCAGCGTCAAACGGGTGTATGCGGACGCTTCGATGTGCTTGGCTCGTTTGGGAGATAGAATAAACTCATAAAGAGTTTTCGCGGCCTCGATATGGGGAGCCTTGGCAGGAATGGCTATCCCGCTTACTAATAGCAACGCGCCTAGGTCTTGCTTTGGCAATAGTGGATTTTGATCAGGGATTATCCAGGCAACAGGTTGGCCAGTGCACGCGGCATCAATCACATCATCAACATCGGCAATTCCCCAGGTTCGTGATTTATTCGCGATTGCTTTAACAACGGAAGCGCTGTCAGGATATACTGCTGATCCGTTAGTA
>JBAXQP010000139.1 GCA_037131655.1 bacterium
GTCCTTGGCAAGATTCAGAGCCAAGTATCAGTAATGCAGTGAGTGGAATAAGAACCATCGCCTTTACTTCGACGAGATCGAGATCTGTACCGAGTGACTTGATTGCTCACGGAATTTATATTACGGATGATTCAATTTGGACAAGTGGCAAACCCAATCCTACTCGATTGATTCAAGACAGCTCGTTTAATTCATACGATCAAAGTATGCCTGCGATTAGTCCTGACGGCACAAAGGTTATCTTCGCCTCAAGCAAAGGCGGCGGCGGAAAACTTGAACTATGGCTGTACAATCGTACTAACGATACAGCAATTCAGTTGACAATCAATAGTTATGATGATCGCGATCCTCGTTTCAGTCCTGATGGCACAAAAGTTGTGTTCTGCTCTGAACGAGGTGGAAGCCGTGACATTTGGATAATGAATGCCGACGGAACTAACCAGTTAAAGTTGACGACTGATACCATTGCTGGTGAATTCTATCCTTCAATTTCATCCGATGGCAACAAAATTATCTACATTTCCAACTCGGGTGTAGCAGGTGGGAATAATGTTGGGAATATCAACGTGATGGATATTGATGGCTCCAACAATGTCAACGGTTTGACAACCGGCGGCAAAGACGCATACCCGTCAATGAAATAGAGAACTGGTGTTCATGGGTTATAAAAAAGGGCGCTCATAGAGCGCCCTTTTTTTATTACTAACTAGCCGCCTCTGACGAAGCGGGTGAAGTTTTCCTTGTCAATTGCACGCGTTGCTGCTTCCTCGTAACTTACATGACCGCTCCGATGAAGCTCTGCTAGAACACGGTCCATCGTTATCATCCCTTGTTGGGCGCTTGTTTCCATGACGCTGTATATCTGATGGGTTTTAGCCTCGCGAACTAGGTTGCGAATAGCTGCTGTTGCAATAAGGACTTCTATTGCGGCAATACGACCTCCGCCAAGCTTGACAAGCAAGTGCTGCGAAATGACCGCTTCTAGAGTATTGCTTAAGAGAACGCGTATTTGCTCCTGCTGGTGAGCAGGGAAGACGTCTATCATACGATCTATACTTTGAGGCGCGTTTCTTGTGTGCAGTGTAGCAAAAACGAGGTGTCCTGTCTCAGCTAATGTCAGCGCTGCCTGGATTGTCTCCAGATCACGCATTTCACCAATTAAAATTACATCAGGGTCTTCACGGAGGACTGCTTTTAAGGAGTTAGCGAAACTATCAGTATCTCTAAGAACCTCTCTTTGGTTAACCATGCCCTTCTTATGGGTATGAAGATATTCGATAGGATCTTCAATTGTCATAATGTGAATCTGCCGGTTTGTGTTGATTTCATCAATCATCGAAGCGATCGTGGTTGACTTGCCTGAACCTGTACTGCCAGTTACAAGGATGAGACCGCTGTTACGCTTTATAAGCTCACGAACGATAGGCGGAAGACGAAGTTCTTCAATACTGGGAACACGTGAAGAAATAGCGCGCATTGCAGCGCCTACTGCCCCGCGCTGTTGATACACATTAAAACGAAATCTAGCTATACCGGTTATTCCATAAGAAAAATCCAGGTCGTGTGTGATTTCAAATTGATTGAGTTGAGCATCATTGAGGACTTCATAGATCAGACGCCGGGTGTCATGCCCAGATAATTTTTCATATGGAAGCTGCACGAGTTCGCCATCAAGACGAATCATTGGTGGCAAACCTACAGTAAGATGTAGGTCCGATGCTTTTCGCTCGATAGTTTCACGGAGCAAGTCGTCTAAATGAATCGGATCAATACTGCTTTTATGGTTCTCGTCACCGTAAGCAAATTGAAGTATATCGGCGCCAGATGATTCCTCACCCGGGTTTCCTCGGAATTCGGCTGGAACTAGTGACCGCCAGTCAATTTTTTGTTCTTCCATATTTATGTACTCTCAGGAAAGCCGATACCCATATTTACATTCATAACTAACTACAGAACATTCGATAAAGATGTCGCGGCGTCAAGTGTTTCGCGGCATGTTTTTACCCAAGCCAATAAAGAATCGTCGTTTGTATTGAGAATTGGTTTAGCCCACTCTGGGATAGCAACCAGAGGGGAGACTTCATCATCATTCTCTTCTTGATGCTCGCTTACAAAGTGGGTGATAGCATTTGCCGTTGCGATAGTGGCTGTTAACACAGGTGATTCAACGTCGCTGATGAACTCATGATGTGTGCCTATTGCATCAGCAAGAGATTTTGGGAAGTGCCATTGAGCGGCAACCTCTCTGCCAAGAATGGCATGATCGCAACCATAAATTGTGATTTCCGCTTCAAGCGTAGGGACCCCTGTTTTAATCAAGTCCTCTACCTTTAAGTAGTCGGTTCCACCATATCGGCAGAGAAGGCTTTTGCCAATATCGTGTAGAAGGCCAGCTGCGTAGGCTTCATCCGGTAAGCAATCTCGAACAACAGCTCCTAGTGAGCGCGAATAATTTGCTACGCTCAATGCATGGCGCCATCGTTCACGGTGCCAGAGGCTGGATCGGTCGCTTTTACCAACAAAAAGTTCAAAGCAACCGACTGTCATTGCGAGTTGGCGAATAGCCCTGAATCCCAAAAAGACAACCGCTTCACGAATGGATGTTACTTTACGTGGTAGCGCGTAATATGACGAATTAGCAAGAGTTAAGATGCGTGTGCTCAAACCGGGGTCAACACTTACGACCCTTTCGATGTCGCGAGCCGACGTGGCCATGTTATCCGTTAGTTGGATTATCTGGAATACGACTTGTGGCAGCGCAGCTACCTCGCGAATGCGTCTGGTAATATTTCTTACATCTTGTTGAGCTGCAATTGTCTCGCTCATCTAACTAGTTACTCCTACCACTTGTGAAAATATTTAAAACTATCTTAACCTGCATAAAGTACTCTCACGACTTCCTCGAGTGATGTCAATCCAAGAAGCACCTTACAGGCTGCATCAACTTGTAAAGTCCGCATTCCATTCTCAACTGCCGGTTGACGTATCATATGTGATGGTGTCTTTTGTAGAACAAGATCACGTATATCATCGGTTATTTCCATCAATTCATGGATACCCATTCGTCCTTTATAGCCGGAACCTTTGCAAGAATCACATCCTACAGCTTGGTACATTTCTACCGGTCCGCTGGTTGGTATATCGATTGACAAGTCTCCTAATTCTAATTTACCAATAGGAACGCTGAAACCGAAACGTTCAAAAGTTGCTCTCGACTCTGAGACTTTCTTCTTACACTTAGGGCAAAGCGTTCTCACTAGACGCTGGGCTAGAACACCAATGATTGACGATGCAATAAGAAATGGCTCGACTTCCATGTCAATTAAACGGGTCGCAGCGCTGGGCGCATCGTTCGTGTGCAAAGTCGATAGAACGAAGTGGCCTGTTAGCGCCGCCTCCATCGCGATGGTTGCCGTTTCACGGTCACGCATTTCACCAACCATGATGATGTCAGGGTCTTGTCTTAGCATCGCCCGCAGGCCTGCGGCGAAGGTCATTCCTGCCTTGACATTCACTTGGACCTGATTAATGCCCCCAACTTCATATTCCACAGGGTCTTCAATTGTGATGATGTTTGTTTGCCCCGTGCAAATTTGAGAAAGGATTGAATATAGTGTCGTCGACTTTCCTGAACCGGTTGGCCCGGTCACAAGTAGGATCCCATAGGTTCTTGAGTAGAGCTTTTTAAGAAGCGTCAGCGTGTCATTCATGAGGCCGAGCTTCTTAACACCGACCGATACATTTGCCTTATCCAAAACGCGCATAACGATCTTTTCGCCGTTAACGGTCGGTAATGTCGAGACACGGAAATCGTATTCTTTACTGCCGACAATCGCGCTGATACGGTTATCCTGAGGCACACGCTTTTCGGCAATATCCATTTCGGCCATAATCTTAAATCGTGAAGTCAATGGCGCTGAGACTTTCTTAGGTAGTGTCATACCATCGAGCATAATGCCATCGATGCGATAGCGGACTTGGAGGCAGTCTTTAGTTGGCTCGATATGAATGTCACTTGCTTTATCATTAATCGCTTGAGTGATGATAAGATTTGCAAGGCGAATAATTGGCGCTTCTTCACCAAGCTCGCGGAGTTCTTCAACACTGAGTTCATCCTCATTAGAGGCATCGCTTATCTCTATATCGCCTGACTGGAAATCGCCTATCACTTTATTGACGGCGTCATGCATGCCGACGTTGTCTTTATAGTGGTCTTGGATGATGCTCAACACATCTTCTTCAGTAGCAATCATCGGCTCGACGTCAAGGCCTGTTATTAACCGGATTTCATCAATCGCAAAGATATCAAGCGGATTGATCATCGCCACAACAAGCCGGAACCCGTCATGAGAAACAGGAACGACTTTATATCGACGCGCTGTCTCGCCTGGGATTAAGTCAAGCTCTGATGAAGTAGGTGTGTTTGTGGCTAGGTCGACAAATTGAACACCCCATTGTTTGCCAAGGCATCGAACACGATCACGTTCGGATATCAACCCTAACTTAACGAGAACAGTTCCAATGGTGTCTTTGCCACCGTTTTCATGTTGGTGTGCAAGAGCGTCCTGCAACTGCAGATGTGTTATTAGGCCTTCTTCGAGAAATATCTCACCGCTAAGCATCATACCGTCAGTATCACCACGTCGAAAATGTCGTCTGTCAATAAACTACGTCAAGCAACTCTTGAATCGTAGTTCCGCTGATTGAATGTTCCATTCCACCGCTAAACTCTTCGACTGCAGGATTGCGAGGTATAACTCAAACTGGTACCAATACAGTAGAAGTTATGCTTGAAAGAAGATAAATGGATTCCGAAACCCTCTCCCGAATCTGATCTGGAGAGGGAAGGAGGGGGCGTCCGGATACTCTTCGATATGGCCTGACGGCCTACTCAGGGAGGCGGATATTGAGGGGGGGCTTGGCGGTTGAAACCGCAGCTGATATTGGCGAAGTCCAACCTGCGTGGACTCTTGTAGGGGCGACGCTTGCTGCGCCCTCCGGAGGGCAGAGCAAGCACTGCCCCTACATGGAGATGCGAATAAATTCGCCAGACTTGTCTTCGGAACCCTTCGATATGGCCTGACGGCCTACTCAGGGAAGCGGATATTGGGTTGTGTCATTCTGAGCAAAGCGAAGAATCTGTCTTGTAAATAGTACGTAACTCTCAGTAAAGTCAGAAGAAGGTTGATTCGGTACAATCAGCCTCGCAATGACACAGATATGACGGGCGAACTACTAAAAGCTGCTTGCTAATTACGTTCTACGCGTAGATCCTAATTCGTCTCTTAGGCGGACTTGGATTGAGTCGATGTAGGCGACGATCTCATCTTCGGTAAACGTGCCGTCAGATTTTCGTATTGTCAGGGTGACTGCAAGGCTGTGTTTGCCCTCAGGAACAGGGGGGCCTGTGTAGATGTCAAAAAGTCTTACGGTTTCAACGAGAGTGCCGGCAGCTTGATGGATCGTGGCTTCGATTTTCATCCATGGGATGGACTTATCAATCACAAATGCAATATCTCGACGAACGCCTGGGAAGCGCGGGATTGGCTGATATTTAATTGATGCCGAGCTGACACGCATTAGTTGATCTATATCAAACGCACCTAAAAACACAGGGCGCTGAAAATCATATTGAGCTTGAATATCAGGATGCATTTGTCCAATGCGTCCAACCTCGCAATCATGCTCGATAACCATTGCAGATTGGCCTGGGTGGAAGCGGAGATCGTTCAAAGGGAGATATTCTTGATCGTTCAAGCCTAAGGCGCAGAATACCTGCTCGGTAATTCCTTTGCAATCATAGAAGTTGAACTCTCGGATCTGTCTTCCGCTTTCCCAATGGGGTGGTTCAGCAGCACCTGTGAGTAAGAAAGCAACGGATAATCCCTCCAGATATTCGCCATTAGCCAAGTGAAAGGAATGGCCAATCTCGAATAAGGCTAAATCAGACATACCGCGTCGAATATTTTTAAGCGCCGATTCGGCAAGGCCGGATAATAATGTTGGGCGTAATAAATTGATGTCAGGACGCATCGGATTACGTAAGGCAATCGGGACTACCTCAGGTGGATCAAGTGGGGAGTTGGTGACTAAGGAGTGACTGATTGTTTCAATAAGCCCACTTCTTGTTAGTTCGGATCGCAAGCGATCATTGAAGGCGTTGATATCAGAGGGTTTACCCTGAGTTGTCGTGCCTTCCGGTAATTTTTCAGGGATCTTATCATACCCATGAATACGTCCGACCTCTTCGATAAGGTCTTCTTCACGAGAAATATCACCTCGGAAAGTAGGCACTGTGACTACAAATCTACGTGGCGCAGCTTTCCTAACCTCAAATCCGAGACGAGTAAGATATTCACGCGCACTTTGAGGCGCAACCTCCATTCCCAAAAGCTTATCCGCACGATCCATTCGCAGCTCGATGGTTTTAGTTGCAATCGGCTTGGGATAGAGGTCGATGATGCCGGGAATTGCTTCAATACCGCTCCACTCCGCCAGCAATTGGCAGGCTCTATAAGAAGCTATCGGAACTAATTCAGGGTCAACAAACCGTTCAAAACGATAGGAAGATTCAGTATTGATCCCTAAGAGATTACGCGTTCGGCGGACAGATAAAGGGTTGAAATGAGCCGATTCCAATAACACACTGGATGTGCTTTGAGTAACTTCAGAAGTAAACCCACCCATCACGCCTGCGACTGCAAGAGGTTTCTCTGAATCGCAAATCATCAGCATCGGTGGGCATACTTCGCGTTCAACTTCATCGATAGTGGAAATTTTTTCGTTCTTATTTGCTTGGCGCACAACGATTTTATGGTCAGTAATCTTGTTGCGATCGAAAGCGTGCAGTGGCTGACCAAGTTCAAGCAGCACGTAGTTCGTCACATCGACGATATTGTTAATAGGACGAAGACCGGCGGCTTCAATGCGCAACTGAATTTTGATAGGTGATGGGGTAACTTTGAATCCTTCGATAATTCGTGCAGAGTATCTGGGGCATAGGTTGGGGTCATCAATCTCGATCTTAGCATACTTAGGTGTATCCCCAGGAGATAGAGGAGCCTCTTTGGTTCCAAAACCATTTTGAAATTGGTTCCAAAGCTCGGTTGGTTCGCAATTATCCGCTAAGCGGGCGATTATTTCTCTTGCTAATCCAACGATGCTGAGGCAATCACCACGGTTTGGGGTGACCTTGACATCAAGTACGTCTCCGACTGAACTTTGGTCGACCGCTTCGACTTCGAGACCAGCCATAGTT
>JBAXQP010000140.1 GCA_037131655.1 bacterium
GTCACGATCCGATTCTGACGGTCTAAATTGATTGCCTTTGTACCGGTACGGAGGTTGATTTTACTCGTCTCATAAAAGGCACGGTTCTTTATTTCGGGATAATCTTTGGAAAGGCTATCATCGAGAAGGAACTCTTTGGACAATGGGGGTCTGTCAATAGGTGGGTTTGGTTCCCAACCAATGAGAGTTATCGTCCCGACGTGATCGCGCTCACGGATATACTGTGCCGCCCAGGCAGATGCCTCTCCGCCCCCAACCAGCAAATACTTGACTGTCTCTTCCATTGTTTTCTCCTTTATTATGCATAGTCCTGATTATCAATACCCTACGAGGACAAGTCCTGTTCCTCGTTATATAAAGAGTAATTCGTCGTTCTTTTAGTTTTTCCTTCTTAATTCTTTGATTCCTAATCACCCAACCTCACTTAGTCAAAAGGAGTTGCGTTTAACGGTTCACCGTCGTGGTGGCCGAATCGGTCTACTCGGCAGAGGTCGCCGTAGGCGCAATGATTGCAGTGATCGCCTGGACGCGGAGTAATTTGTGCCTGTTTAAGCTGCATCGCAAGGCGAGCAACCTTTTTTTTGGTGGAGAGAAGCCATTGGTTGAATTGGGGAATCCCCATCGTTTTAATACTGCGAGAGTCTTCGCCGGCCATTGGCCGAGCGAATTGAGCGCGTTGGGAGGCTGGAATATCCAAGTTCAATAATCGGTCTCTGGCTCCTCGGGAAAGGGAGTCGTAGGCCGGAATAATGTTAGCGATACCGAATAGCTCCTTCAAAGCCATTGCGTAGAGGGGCATCTGGAGGGAGCCGCCGTTATCGACCTCAATCCACCTTTGCTGTCCTTCCAGCTTATAGTCAATTACCATTGCCAAATTGCCGTCCTCGTTTACGTCTACTCTGTCCATCGTGCCGCAGATATTGAGCGTTTCGCCGGTTGGCAAGGGGATGCTTAGCGGCTGGGGCTTTGAGTTGGGGTCAAGGGGACGATCTGAGGGCATATCGGGTTCCTCGGGCGCGGCAATCATGCCGAATGCCAACTCAAACATATTCGGCTGCAGTCCAAATGCGGCTTGATATAACGCCTCGCGAATCGCAAAACCGCTGAGCAGCTCATCCGCCAGTAATCGGAGCATTCTAAGTTCCCACGCGCTGCCATCGGGCGGATTCTCCTCCAATAGCTCATCAATCTCGCGTCTTAATTCAGCCGCTAGTGTTTCCGAATCTTCGCAGTTAGGCTTCTTTGAAAACCGTCTTCTCAAAGCCACATGCACCAATTGCCCCTGATCGGTGCGCTGAATTCCCTGATGAAGGGCATGAAGTTGCATGCAGAAGCGGGCTAGATGCTGGAGCGGACATCGGGCCAGCGATTCGAGTTCGGTCACAGGGAGGGTTCGTCCATTCCATGCTCTTAATTTAGCGGCATCATCGCCAAGCGTTTCCGGGCTACGCGGCAATCTGCGCCATTCGATTAAATCTTGCGTGATCGTCGGCCGTTCTTCAAGTAGCGGAATTCCCGGAGTTTCACTTAGAATCCCCGCGCCATATTCCGCCGCCAGGCTAAGCACTTGATCGGCTAAAGTTGTCGCTTCTTCACGTAATGGGGCGACTTGTGAGAGTTTATACTCTTTCGTCTTAACTGACCCAGGCGGAAGGGCGTCTCTGAGTTCATTTAAATAGAACGCGGGGATTGCATCCGAGTCATCACCGGTGCGGGGGTAGGTAACGTATAATTTTTCTGAAGGTAATGTCACCGCCAGATAGAAACGAAGCCGCTCTTCTTCTGCCCGCTCTTGACCCGTGGTAAGCTGCTTACCTGTCAATTCAGCTAAAAGTTGCCGCTCATCGTCTCTTAGGAAAGGTTCTTCATTAATCCGCCGTGGAAATGACCCTTCAAGAAGCCCGACTACAAAAGCGATTCTCGGCTCAAAACCACCGGCGTTTGCTGCTTCGAGTAATCGAACCCCTTTGTCATCAGTAGGCAATCTAAAAGTCGCTTCATCCCAACAAGTTTTGAGCCTTTCAAGATAGGAGCCATAAGGTTGAGGTTCATTACTTGATAACCGATCGAGGTCCGCAAGAGTTGTAAGAGCGTCGAAAGCTGCTCGTGTTGCCTGCCGGTCAGTTTTTTGAAGTGAAATATCGATTAAGGGGTTGGATTTTTCATAGCCAAGATCGTCGATCATCTCTTCGATATGTTTGTTAAAATCGGAAGCTGTTTGGGGTTTGCTGCTTACCCGTTCTTGCCAATCGATTAGCTTCTGGAGGAATTCGCCGGCCTCTTGCGAGTCTTCTTCCTGTATACATAGAGCAGCAAAACTTGCCCACTCCTCTCGCCCGTCTTTCACTCTGGCTTTGGCAGAGGCGCGAGCGATGCGTTGCGCTTGCCACCGATTCAATGGCGAATAACTGGAGGCGAGGATTTCTATGACCTGCCCGCGCCGCCAGTTGCTATCGAACAGTTCGAGAGTGCGTAAAATTGTTCTTGCAAGCGAATTTCGAAGCAGCGGCTCATCCCTTTCCCAGGTAAATTTGACCCCAAAGCGAGCTAAGACGGTGCTGACGATGGGCGCATAACCGTTCCAATCCCGTGCCACAAATGCCATTTCTTCAAACTTATACTCGCCGCTTTTTTGAATCCGATATGCCTCCCTCGCAATTTGCTCGATTTCCCCATAACGGTTTGGGGCATCGATTTCGATTATTTGCGGCTGTGCTGGCTCAGTATCCGTGCAATTCGAATGGAAGAGATGGTGGGAGAGCAGTTGCAGACTCAGGCTTTTTGCTCGTTGATTAACGCTTGGGAGTTGTGTTTCCTCGACATCAAAACGTTTGAGGAGATGAGTGCGGGCACGATCGGAGGCCGTAAATAATCGGGTTCTTTCCGGGTGCCAGGCAAGTGTTACTCCCACGGATGCGCCGCTTTTTGACAGTGCCTCCATTAAAGCAAATTGAGCTTCGTTTAGAGGCTGAAACCCGTCAAACCATACGGACTGAAAATCGATATGCGCCCCCTGTTCAACCGCATCGATAGCCGACCATGCAGTATCAGTCGGGGCGCTAACTCGAAGCTTGCCAAGGCAATGTAGGTACTCCTCCCACAAAGAGCATAGTTCTTGAATTCTCTCGATAAAGCGGCGATCGCTTGCCCTTTCCGAAGCTTGAAAGGCGATTTCGAGCAGCGAATCAGAGGTAAAACCGGCCTGAGAAAGCTCTTCAAGGATATCGACCAATCGCCGATGAAACCCTGGCATCATTCGAACCCTTCCGAAATAACCGTCTTCAGCCAGAACAATTTCCGCACATCGGCCAATCGCGCCAACGCGAAGCGCTCGGGAAGCAGTTGGCAGAATAGATTTTCTGTTCTGGGAAGCCAGTTGTTTGCAGAAGAAGTCCCAGGTTACAATCTGCCCTTCAGCAATTTCCGAAGCTTGATCTTCTTCTGGAATCCTTGCCTTTAAAGCCTCTGCTTGAGCGTGACCAGGGACAACAATTGTAGTCTGGCTCGGACGCTGGAGGAATTCAGCCAAACAAACCGCTGATTTCCCCGCCCCCGGCAGCCCTGTAACAAGTCTCAAAGGATAAGGCAATGCATGCATTCTAAGTCTTTCTTATGTTCACTTATCGAATAACTCTATGGATTCCGCAAACCATCCCTACACCCTTCCTTGGAAAAGGAGGAGGTTGCTTCGGCACAAATACCCTTGCGAGGACACTTCTACAGCCACTTCATACGTTTGAAATAGACAATAAAAACAACCCAGATCGAGGTGATTAGCAACAACGCGAAGGGGTAGCCGAAAAACCAACTAAGCTCCGGCATATATTTAAAATTCATCCCGTAAATTCCTGCGATGATCCCGGCGCTCATGAGCATGATTGACCATGCGGTCAAGGTTTGCATTGTTATGTTCAGGCGGTTCGAGTTCTCTGCCAGCTTATTGGATGTTACAGATAGATAGGTATCAAGAGCGTTCGACATCAAGTCTCGATAGGTGTCGATGCTATCGATTATCCTGACGAGATGGTCGTAGACATCACGAAAATAAGTGGAGCTTTTTTCGGCGAAGATTGGGATATCGCCCCGCAACAACACATTCACCACATCTCTAAGGGGAGAAGCTAAACGTCGGAAGCTCAGTAAGTCTTTTTTGAGGACGAAAATACTCCTTAAGACTTGCTGGTCGGCGCCTTCGAAAATCTTGTCCTCCATCTCATCGACTCTATCGGCAATATCATCGATAACAGGAAAGAAGTTATCAACCAACGAATCGAGGAGCGAGTAGACTGGAATGCCGACATCAGTATCCATTCCTTGAGAATTGCGCTCCCAACGAGCTAAAACTTCATTCACCTCTTTGAAGGGTTTATCATGAATGGTGAGAAGAAAATTTCGCCCGACAAACAGGTTCAGACGTTGAAAATCAACCCCCATAACCGAATATCCTAAAGTCTCATCAATCTGACGTGTAGCTTCACGAGCAGCGTAGACGACCATGTAATAGGTGCTGTCATATTCTTCGATCTTGGGCCGGTCATAACGAACGTTCAGGTCTTCAATCGCAAGCGGATGAAGTCCAAGTTCTTCCTGGAGAAGCTGTATCTCTTCAAACGACGGGTCTGTGGCGTCAATCCATAACAGATTGCCTTTTTTATCCAATAAATCGCTTATTTCGTGAGGCTCAATCTCTTTGCGAAATCCCGTATCCTGTCTATAACATATTGTCGTGATCATAATTTATAATTCTGCCTCATTTTTCATGTTCCTGCTAAGTCGGCGGTTGATTGTGGCGATTCTTGAGATCTTCCTCTGCGGCGTCGAAAATACTGCGGAATTCGGTGTCTCGGCGGCAAAGGGGGTTGAAGTCACAATCACGGCAAATCGGTTTGTAGATGGGAGATAAGTTCATATAATCGGCGTTGAGTATTTCGTTGGCTAAGAATAATATATCGGATTCGAGTTCATCTAATTCCTGATTGGAAAGCGAAGCGGAGCCTCGGGAGTTATCTCGCAGGGCAATGATGGTTGCGAAGTTTTCTTGCTCCGGATAGTGATATCGCGCTAGAAGCTGGTAGATAGACATTGCCAGATCGGTTTTCACTTCTTCCGGCAGGATATTGGTACGCCCGCTCTTGTAGTCGACAATCTCTATGCGGCCATCATCATACTCTTCAACGCGGTCTATTCGGCCTACGAGGTAGAAGTCGCCCATATCCTTGCGAAGCTGTTTCTCAACGAAGAGGGTATGAGAGGTAATAACGGCTTCTTCTTCCGCTTGGACGTAGCTTTCAAGAAACCGCTTCCCAAGTTCATGATGCTCCTGAGAACTCTCCTCTGATTCATAACCGGCATCGACCCAAACGGATTCGTAATCAGCTATCACATCCTGAAGGGTGCTAACCCCTGCTCCACCGCTTTGATGAAATCGTTGAAGGGCGCGATGCAATGTTGTGCCAAAGCTGTAAAAAGGCTTTGAACGCATATAAAACTTGCCGCGCGGGTCAATATAGCTCCAACGATACTTGACCGGACACGCAAGATAAACGCTAATTCGCGATGGGCTTAAAGTAGGTTTTCGAGGCATAATTTCCTTATGTAATGACCCTTTGGGAAGATTGCTTCAAATTATAACGAATTGGGGCGGGAAAATAGTTAGTCTCCGCATTTGAGGGAGCCGGCGGCTAGGTGGGCTAGGGTGTAGAAGAGTTCGGTATCGGCGATGGTGAATTGGCGGGGGGTTTGGCTCACACCGACCAAGACGCCGATACTTTTAGCGCCTCTTTGGAGTGGAACGCAGAGTAAACTCGCATCATCGCTCGGCCAAAGCGCGGATTGGTTCTTTGGGTCGATAATAATATCTTGAGCGGTTGCGGGCGCTTCAAATTCGATAACCCAACCAGGAATCCCCTGTCCTTTAGCGGGCGCATAATCATAGATGCTTTCAGCTAACCCAAGCATAAAATGGGTTCGCAATTGTTGGCCATCATAGATCATCGCTGCAAAGCCATCGAGATCAAGAAGTCCAAACGCTGCGTCTGCGATGGCCGAGAATACTTCTTCCTCAGAGTCTGCTTCACTAAGGTTCTCGGAAAGCTCATAAATCTGTGAATTAATGCGCGCCCCTCGCCCCACATCTTCAGCGAGAAATACGCTATCGAGCGCAATTGCCACTTGTGATGCAATTGCCGTGAGTACCGATTCATCGGCATCAGTATAAGCATCCGGCAGCAAGCTGGCGATCAAAACAAAGCCCATGAACTTTTCGCGACTAACCAGCGGTGCAATAATTGCCGAGCGAGTGCCCAAAGGCAGGAAGGCCGGAAGCGGATTATTTGCAGAATTCGGGTATCGAATCGCTTTGCGTCCTTTGACTGTCTCGGCGATAAGTCGACCGCGTTCTTCCGAACTTATAAGTGTATCTAATTCAAGTCCAGTCCGGGCAGCGAGCGCCAATTCTTGAGTATCCGGGTCGACGATATACACCGAGGTGACGGTGGAAGCCAAGTTTTCAGCTAATGCTGTGGCAAGGCTTTCCGCAATCCGTCCGGGATGCACATTATCTTTTAAGGAAAGAGCAAACTGTTTGAGTAACCGGATCTCTCTTTCCTGGCGATCGGATGTCTGGCGCTGAGAATTCATTTGGAGCATCAGAGGCACGAAACGGCTGATCATCGCAAGCGCTTCCGCATCTTCTTCGTTATACTCCTTGCCATCTTCGGGGTTGAGAACAGCAAGCGCGCCGATGCATGACTTGCCGGAAAGAATTGGAACCCCTAACCCTTTACGCATTATATTTGTTTCCGACAGCTGATCGTTATCATGCGATTGTAGGTTCACGGCTTTTAATGATTCTAAAACCGGTGCTAGAAACGAATCAGACGCCCGCATTTTCAACCCATAGATATCTTTTGATTGTTCGCCAGTAACGCCAACAAAATCGAGAATTCCATCAGGTTGAAGGAGGGTAAGAAGGGCTGTTTTAGCGCGCATGACCCGTGTAGCCTCTTCGACAACAAGTTGATAAAATTCTCGTAAAAGCTGCCGTTCGGTTATTGCTCTTACTAACCGGGAAACATCCGGTGTAGGTTTCATGTCAAATCCTTGCGCGTTCACGTAATTAGAGTAGCGTATTTATTTACAACTGTCAATAGGTATTAAG
>JBAXQP010000141.1 GCA_037131655.1 bacterium
GGGTCACAATGAAAGACCTGAAAAAGGCTGCAGCGGACATAAAAAAGGTTCAAGCGCTAGGCGGCAAACCCGATCCCGAAGTAGTAAAAGCCTTAAAGCCAGCATCCAAATCACCAAAGAAACCTATTAAAAAACGAAAATAAAAGCTCAAAACAGCCTCCCCCCGCCCGGAGGCAGAAGAGGGTTTCGGAAACTTGTTTCCGTTCTTACGGCCAGAAATTGTAGGTGGGGATGTGGAAGATGATTCCGGTTAGAACCCAGAAGCTGGCCATCACGCATTCACCGACGATAATTCCTAAGAAGAGCGGGAGCGCCTTTTGATAGGCTTTTAAACCGCCGTAACGAAGGATCGTAAGCTTGACCAGCCACGCCATCATCAATGGGAACCAGAGCAGGCCAATAGACCATCCGCCTGATACCGCATATCCTGCCGGATGAAGCGGGAACCAGGGAAGTTTCAATCGAATACCGCACAATAATAACGTGGATGCAATTCCCCCGAATATGGCTGCACTTGTATTTCGTTGAAGATCGCTAGGCGCCGGTGTTTTTATCCAACCTTCCATTCGCCCCCACGCTGAATCACCAAAATAACGAGCGATATCGGCTCCGTTAAACCAAGCGGGAGTTGCAGCGCCGTGTCGGTAACATTGGTCGAGTTCTGCCCAGAAACCAAAGAGCGCTCCGAACACTGTCGCTATTAACATCGCCCAAAGCAATGGCTTATAGCGTCCATGGGTCCGCTCTGCCATCTTGAAGCCTTCGAGTTGAAACGGCATCGGGTGCGAACGATAGGCTCGGTTGAAGCCATAAAACATCGTAAACATAGTCAAATCGCCACGCCTGAGCAGGTTCGATTGAGTAAGGGAAGGAATAATCGTATCCGCGCCGCACTGCCACAAATCATGAGCGGGAGGGCCTAATTCGGCTCGCATGCGAGTGACGGCAATGGCTATCGTGAAATAAATAATAAAGAAGATAGCGATCATTAAAGGCGACATCCCTGCGAAGTAGCAGAAAGCGAAAATGAGAACGCTCCCCAAAGCTAACCCCATAAGTGCCCAACGATAGCCCATCGGCTCATCTTTATCCTGTAAATCAATTGATTTATTAAAAACGCTTTTAAAAACCCTGCCAAGCATGTTTCGGCTGATATAAAGCGCGAATATGGCTAAACCGGCATACGCTCCAATCGATTGCTCTCTAACGAAGGGGAAACCACGAATAGTCGATAACCCCCAAGCCGATCCTGCAACAGCCTCAAAGCGCCAAACCCAATTGAAGAACCAAGTCGAGAACAAGAGATCTACCGGCAAGAGCATCCCCATCGCAAATCCCAATGGATAAAAGGCAACAGGAATAAAACCAAGAGCATTCCAAGGGGCGGTGGTAAAGGCTGATCCTAAATTCCATGTCCCTTGCTTTAGAGGAAGTAAAGGCACGGATGGGACCAAAGTTGCGATCCCGTTCCACAACTCAAGGAAAGATACAATCCCAACTCCCCACCAAAAAGCTTTATTCCGGAATATCTGCGACTTTTCGCTCACTAATTCTAATGGCAGGGTCACGAGCGGATACGAAAGCTTTTCACTCTCAGTCCACTGCTTTCTCAAAAGCGTGTTGATGCACAGCATCATGAAGCCCAGCGTGGTTAAAAATCCCGTCCAGAACAGCACTGGCCGAAGCCAAGCGAATATGTTCTCAGCTTTATAGAGGGTTGAATGACCGAGGTAGAACTCCTGTAAAGGCATTTTCTGATAAACAGACAGCCACTTAGGAATATACGGAAGGATATCTGTAGCCCAACTTTCCTTTTGGGGCGCATAATAATTGGCATGAGCCAGAACAGGTGTTAGCGATTGGATCATATCATACGAACCTAACGCCGAGGCGATAGTCAACATGATATAAACACAGAGAAGTTCCCCTGAAGTCAAAACGGCTCGCGGCCAAATTCTTTTAAGCAGACCGTTCAAGAAGATAATGACCACGAAGATGAAAACGACGTTGAAGAAAAGTGAAATCGTCGTCGGGTGCCCTTGATAGCGAATGGTCTCCATATGAACGAGCCATAAAGCGTTGATCGGCATTAGGATCAGCGCCAAAAGGACCGCACGGAAAGTAACCATGTTAGTTCGCTGTTCTACCACAGGCTCTGCAGGTGAAACCAGGGGCGTCTGTGGCTTTGACGTACCGACTTCCATTCGGAAAACCTCACACTTTGCGCAAAAATAAACGTCCATCAGATGCAGCTATAGACGCAAAATAATTTTACCTTACACAAGCCCATCAGTGCTGCAGAAGCTGACGTGCCTTACCATAAGTCAATGACGAAGCTGTCTCTTCAGCGTTTCTTATTAGGCGGGTACAATCTCAGATATGAGCGCGCCAAACGCCGAGCAATTGAAACAAAGAATAGATGCCCTGCGAAATGCCTGGGAGCTTACGCTTTGCGATATGTCTCCTGAAAAGATCATCATGACTATGAGCAAGGTATCTCGCATGTGGCAAAAAGACGGGCGTTGGTATCCAAGAGCGATGGAAGCTAAGTCTCGTTATCCCTTCGATATGGTCAAACCATCACTGGAGCGTTTTCTAAGGGGCATGGAAGGCTCTGAAGTCAACAGCACGCTTTATCATGATTGGCGGAGCGTGGGAGCTTCCTCGTATTTATTTAAAAAAGTGAATGAGATTGGATATCCGGTTTCAGCACATATCCTCGCAGGGAATGTGCCTCTTCTTGGATGGGAAAATATCGTAGCTTCTCTAATAGCTCATTCATGTCCCTTTTTGAAGCTCTCTTCTCAGGAAACAGCCTGGGTGCCACTTTTGGTTGATAGCATCCGCGAGGTTGACCCCAAACTAGCTCAATGTATCGATTTTGAAGTTTGGCCAGGAGCGGAAGGTCCCACTGCAGAGTTACTTTCTCAAGCCGATTGCGTTGTCGCTTATGGCTCAGATGAAACAATCACCACTTTACGCGACATGACCCCAACCTCGTCCCCATTTTATGGTTATGCCAACCGATTTTCGGCAGCATGGATTTCTCAAAAAGAAGCCAATGAACGCTCGGCGGCGCTTCTTGCTCAGGATTGCTCGCGATACTTTCAGCTCGGATGTCTATCACCTCAAATCGTCTTTGTAGAAGGTGATTCACTAGCGTACGCTGAACTGTTGGCAGGCAAAATTGAAGCCGAAATAAGCGCATACCCTGTCGATCTAACTTTTGATGAGGCAGTAAGCGTTCGCCGCGAACGGGAAGCTGCGAATTTCGTCGCTTGTTCTCGCCAATGGGGTGACCCAAAACTAACCTGGACGGTTATTCATTCAGACAAGCCTATTTGGAACCTCCTTGGCGTTTTCGGCACTACCAATATCTGCCCAGTAAGTTCCATCGAACAAGCTGTAGAGCAGTTAAAGCCATATAATGCGCGTATGCAGGCTATAGGCTATGCCAGAAAGCTATCTAAAGAGACCAAGGCAGTGCTGAATTATTTAAATGTCCCCCTAATTTGTCCGATCGGCACGATGCAAACCCCGCCTTTTGGATGGCATGCTGACGGACGTTCGCTTTTGTTGTCTTTGCTTCAAAGGAGTGAAATTGAATGGTGAAACGAACTCTTCCCAAAATACACACCCAAGTGCCTGGCCCGAAATCGCGCTCACTTGCCAAACGGCTTCGAGAAGTCGAAAGCCCGAATATCACTTTCATCTCAAATGATTTCCCTATCTTTTGGAACAAAGCGAAAAATTGCTTGGTCGAGGATGTTGACGGTAATTTCTTTCTTGACCTAAGCGCCTCGTTTGGCGTAGTCACTTTGGGCCATTGCAACCCTCATGTGGTGCGTACGATAAAGAAACAATCGCAGCAGCTAATTCACGGGATGGGAGATGTGCATCCTTCGGAAATCAAAGTCCATGCCGAACGAGAGATTGCCCGCCGAGTCCCTATCGATAATGCTCAGGTGATTTTGGGATTAAACGGGGCCGATGCGGTCGAAGCGGCGCTCAAAACTGCTGCCATTTACACCAAAAAGTCCCGCGCAATCTATTTCGAAGGCGCTTATCATGGCCTCAGTTATGGCACGCTACCGATTAATGGTCGAGAGGATTTTCGAACGCCATTTGACGAACAACTCGGCCACTTCACCACCCATGCCCCCTTTCCAAGAAGTGAGGAACAGATTGAAGCCTCTCTTAATGAAGTCGAACGATTACTCCACGAGGGTGATGTTGGCGCGGTCGTTTTTGAACCTATTCAGGGACGTGCAGGGATATATGTCGCCCCCCATGAGTGGATGAAAGCGCTACATGATTTGTGCCACCGTTATGGCGCTCTACTGATTGCAGATGAGATTTTCTGCGGTTGGGGACGCGCCGGAAGCTGGACTGTTTGCCAATTTGCTGACATCTACTGCCTCGGTAAATCACTCGCCGGAGGCTTGCCCCTTTCAGCATGTGTCGCATCCAAAGAAGTAATGACCGCATGGGGCGAATCCACCGGTGAAGCTATCCACACCAGCACCTTCATCGGCCACCCCCTTGCCTGCGCCGTTGCCCTCACGGTCATCAATGAGATCGAGCGCCATCACCTTCTAAAACGCGCTGAAGAAGTCGGTGCTTTCTTCAAAAAAGAGCTTCAAACCCTTCTCGCCATCCGCGAGGTAAGAGGCCAAGGCCTGATGCTGGCAATCCAGTTAGATACCAAAGAAAGAGCTTCCCGACTAGTCGTCAACGCCCTCCAAAACGGCCTAATCCTCCTCCCCGCCGGAGACGGCTCAATTATCGAATTTACCCCCCCCCTAACCATCACACCCGAGCAGATCAAGTATGCGATTAAGGTTCTTGGAGAGTGTTTAAAACAATAGTAACTGGCTTGAAATGCTATTTGCTTGACAACTTCTCTAATATACATTACAATCTAGTACTATGGATAAACCCGAGGTGCGTTCGGCGGATAGCGGAACTGTCGTGGCTGCCGGTCAAGTGTTGACCGGCCAGCATAAGAAGGGGCCTTTCGCGCGTCTGCTTCCGTTCTTAGGCCCTGCATTCATAGCTTCAATTGCCTACGTTGACCCAGGCAATTTCGCTACCAATATTCAGGGTGGGGCTCAGTTTGGATATATGCTTTTATGGGTGGTGGTCGTCAGCAATTTGATGGCGATGCTCGTCCAAACCCTCTCCGCCAAACTTGGAATCGCATCCGGTATGAACCTGGCCGAAGCTTGTCGCGAACGCTTCCCAAGGCCTGTTTCTTGGGGTTTGTGGGTGCTGATGGAAGTAGTTGCAATGTCAACGGACTTAGCGGAGTTCCTCGGCGCAGCGCTTGGGTTCTACTTACTGTTCCACATTCCATTGCTCATAGCCGGCATCCTCACCGCCATCGCCACTTTCATTATTTTAGCCTTGGAACGTTATGGCTTTCGCCCGTTGGAGGCTACGATTACAAGCTTTGTGGGGATTATCGCAGGATGCTATCTCATCGAGCTTATAATCGGAAGACCCGATTGGGCACAGGCAGCTAACGCGGTTATGTTTCCTAAGATGGGCGGCAAAGAGGGGGTTCTTCTGGCCAGCGGTATCTTAGGCGCAACGGTTATGCCCCATGTGATTTTTTTACACTCAGCTCTCACACAAGGCCGAATAGTGACACGTGACCCCAAGCAGCTTAAATTGCTTCTAAAATTCGAAATCACAGACATTGTTATCGCAATGGGGCTTGCGGGATTTGTTAATGCGGCGATGCTGATGATGGCCGCGGCGGCATTCTTTCCAAAATACAGCGACATCGCTTCAATCGAATTAGCCCATAAAACACTGACGCCTCTATTGGGAGGGGCGGCAAGTTGGGTGTTTGCCATTTCACTTTTAGCATCGGGCTTGTCTTCATCCGCAGTTGGCACAATGTCTGGTCAAGTCATCATGCAAGGCTTCATCCGAAAACGGATAGCCCCCTGGATTCGGCGATTAGTAACAATGATCCCTTCACTAATCGTAATTGCTATTGGGCTGGAACCCACTCGGACTCTAGTAATTAGTCAGGTGGTTCTTAGCTTCGGATTACCGTTTGCCATTATCCCGCTTGTTTACTTTACTGCACAAAGAGATATTATGGGAGTACTGACGAACAATAAGATCACGACTATCGCGGCAGTCCTGGTGGCAGCTTTGATTGTTACTCTAAACGTTTTTCTTTTGTATCAAACGCTTTTCGGCGGGGGAAGTTAAAATGTTCAAACGGTTGTTAGTGCCTCTTGATGGCACCATTCTAGCAGAGGCCGTTTTGCCTGTGGCAAAGTCACTGGCCAAGCAATTTAACGCGACGATAATCTTATTTCATGCAATCGAACGCGGCGCCCCTAATCGTATTCATGGTCAACGTCATATCACCAAGCCGGATGAGGGCAGTGAATATTTAAATAAAATCGCTGAAAACCTAACTCAAGCTGGCGTAATCGTTGAAACGGATGTCCATTCAACTCAATCCCGCGATATCACACAAAGTATTATTGATCATATCGAAGACTTAAAAGCCGATATAGTGCTGTTGTGCGCTCACGGGCATGGCGGTCTTCGTGATTTCTTTTTAGGCAATGTTGCACAGCAAGTTATCGTTCATGGCAAAACGCCGGTCCTTTTTGTTCGCACTGAGGAACACAAAACTGAAAAACCGTTTGAATGCAACAAGGTACTGCTTCCGTTGGATGGCACTCCTGCGCACGAACCAGCAATCAATTATGCCGTTGAGCTTGCCGGGGCTTGTGGGAAAACCATTCATCTCCTTACGGTTGTTCCTACAGTCGGCACGCTCTATGCCGAACGCGCTGCCACACGACAGCTTTTGCCAAGTACAATGAATGCCGTACTCGATCTTGCTGAACAAGGAGCTGTTAGTTATCTTGAAGATGTGATCAAGCAAATCTCAAATAAAGGATTTCAGATCACTGCAGAGGTATTGCGTGGAGAAGTCGCTTCCGTAATCCTGAGCACTATCGATCGGCTCAACATCGATGCCATCGTTTTAGCAACCCACGGCCGTACCAGCACGGACGCCTTCTGGTCAGCCAGCATCACCCCAAAAGTCCTAGCCAAATCCGTCAAACCTGTATTACTAGTGAAAGCAACGGGTGAGGAAGTAAGGTAGTTATTAGCTGTCA
>JBAXQP010000142.1 GCA_037131655.1 bacterium
GATGAGGATTTGCTCGAAGAACTCGAAGAGCAGATGCTGCTAGCGGATATGAATGTTCATACTGTCAATGAGATTATCGACGACCTCAGGAAAGCGGCGAAGGAAGATAAGCTTCGCACCCCTGAGGAACTTAGCGAGCGCTTGAAGTCATCAATTTTTGGAATGCTAACTAGTGATGAGGCAGCACATCTGCATGTATCTTCCGATAAACCGACTGTTTATCTGTTCGTTGGAGTTAATGGGGTAGGGAAGACCACTACGATAGCCAAGCTCGCCGAGCGTTATCACAGCAGAGGTAAGAAAGTCATCATGGCTGCTGCCGACACTTTTCGGGCTGCTGCAGTAGACCAATTGGAGATATGGGCATCCCGAACGGGAGCAGAACTTATCCGCCATCGTGAAGGGGCCGATCCATCGGCAGTTGTTTTTGATGCCATCAATGCGGCAAGAGCAAGAGGAGTTGACTATGTCCTAGCCGACACTGCCGGTCGACAACACACCAGTCATAACTTGATGGAAGAACTCAAAAAAGTCTCAAGAGTGGCCGAAAAGGCCCTTGGAAGACCCGCTGATGAGACCCTTTTAGTACTCGATGCAGTCACCGGCCAAAACGCCATCCGCCAAGCTCAAGAATTCCTCAAAGCCGTCAAAGTCACCGGTATCGTTCTAACCAAGCTGGACGGCACTTCAAGAGGCGGTTCGGTAGTTGCCATCAAACAAACCCTGAAAATCCCCATCAAACTAATCGGAATAGGCGAAAAATCCGAAGACCTCCAAGACTTCCACCCGAAAGAATTCGTTGACGCATTGCTTTAGATACTATTGTTTCAACTGGTTGATGCTGACTTTTTCGTTACAGGGAGCACAAACTGTATGTAACCTAAGATAATGGTTGCAAACAGGCCAATTCCTACGGTGAATATTCCGATTTTAGGACTTTGATTGAGGCACCAAATTACGCTAAAAATGAGCGTAAATACGCCTCCTAATAAGAGTCCTTCGGAGACAATTGGCATGCGTTTTGAGAAGATGACGCCTAATGCCATTGATAACACTGCTAAAGCTAAAGAGAAGATTGAGACGGTTTTTCCCTGTTGCTCGATTTTGTTCTCAAATACTTTTTCTTTCATATCATGTTCTTTTTTACGAGCCTTATATTCTTCGATGGCAGCTTTCTTTTCGACTGAATTTAATACCTTAAGCTCCTCAGCAGGTGGATATTCGTAAGAGTATCCGTATCGCTCGGTGCCGGGATATACCTCTTCCCAAGATGGGATAGGATAGATAGACAACAGTGTCCAAGAGATAAATACGACTATCATTATCGCCAGAAAGATGTAGTACAGTACTTTAATCACCATTTCGATACCTCCAGATCTTCGGAAATACTCTTATCAGTATAGTCTATTGGCCAATATAAGTAAAGAGGATTTAGTCCTGTTTTGCTTGGAAAGAATAGTTGATTGATATCAAAGGAGGGTGTGGCTACTTATTTGTGTAAACGGATAATTTGTAAGGGCAGGGATAGCCCTGCCCTTACAAGGGAGGTTAGAGGTATAGCCTCAGAAATCCGTTGTACTGACGAAATTCCAGTCGGTTACTACCAAGGGCGGGAAGAGGCTGGGTTCTAGTTCTACGTCAACGCAGGAGCCGGGTTTGCCGATGGCGATGGTGCGTTGGAGCATTCCCAGACAGCTTTCGTTGAAACGGAAGTTTTTAACGCCATATTGGATTTTGCCGTCTTCGATGTAGAACGTGCCGTCTCTGGTCATGCCGGTGACGAGGGTCTCATCGGACTTGACTGATCTTACATACCAGAAATGAGTGACCAGTATTCCTCGCTCGACGTTTGAGATGAGTTCTTCAGTAGTTTTATCGGTGCCGATCATGATGGCGTGATTGGAGCGTGAAACTGGTTCGACTCCATCCTTATGGGCAGTCCAACGATCCCATGAGAGTTGGTCAAAGACGCCTTTATTTACCCATGTGATTCGCTTATTGGGCAATCCTTCGCCGCTGAAAGGTGAAGTTGGGAAACGCTCATCCTGCGGATCGGTGTAGATGTGCCAGCTTTTGGCCGAGCTTGTCGGAAAGGTAGGTCAGTCCTTCTTTAGTAGTTCGAGCATTAGCCCACATCAGCAAGTAGCTTGCAAGAAGTGCTCCTGCAGCAGGCTGAAGGACGACAGTGTATTTCCCCGGAGGCATCGTTCGAGGGTTGGCAGCGCGTTTGGCTTGTTGAATTGCACTTTGCGCTAGTTCAGACGGTTTGATACGGCTAACGTCGACTGTGACATCGCGTGCCCAACCGGTGCTGTTGGGACTGGTGATTGTGCATCCGATTTGAACATCAGTTCGCGGATGATAGGCACAGAGACCATTGCTGGTCATTAATGAACTTGCTCGTTCACTGCATTCAACTGTGCCGGAGGCGACTAAAGATTCCTTACGGCTCGGCTCAATCATCTGCATGGCAAGGTTGGCACGGTCATCCGGAGATAACTTAGCGGTCGAATCAAAATGTGCCTTTACCTCTAAAGATTTCTGAGGTCCAAGAGGGGGGAGATATTCCGGGTCTGGCGGGGCTAGCCGGGCAATATCCTCTGCCCTGCGTACCATCGATAGAAGCGACTCATCATCGAGCTGATTGGTACCGGAGCTTCCTGTTTTATTGCCGAAGGCAACGGTAATTGAGACCCCGCGGCTTTCGGTGAAGACATTATGGATGATGGTATTGTTAGCAAAACGGGTGGTTGCGTTTCTGCCGTGGCCGACGTTGACGACCGCATCATCGGCACTCACCATCTTAAGCACTTTTTCGCCTATTGTTTGCGCTTCAGTCTTTGACATTATCATGGTTTTACTCCTCACCTCGTCCAACTTCAATCTTGCGGAACCTTGAAGTTGCGGAATAGTGGGACATGAACCCTGTCTGCCCCGGTTGGCCTTTGCCACAGTTCAAAACACCAAATGCGCGCCAATCTTCCGGACCGCAGATAGCATCGCAGGCATTCCAGAATACCGGTGTGGAACTACGGTAAATTACGTCTTTAAGCATTCCTGCCCGCTTACCATTCTTAATGCGATAGAACAGGTCGCCGCCGAATTGGAAGTTGAGCCTTCTTTGGTCGATGCTCCAAGTGCCTGATCCGTGAATAAGAATGCCGTCCTTGGTGTCGGCAATTAATTCTTCGGGAGTGCCTTTGTTTGGCAAAATGCCGAGGTTGGGGATGCGAAGGATAGGGCTATTCTCCCATCCATCTGCGCGGCAACTTCCGTGCGAACGATTTGAACCGATTTGCGGGGCGGTCTCCCTACTTGTGGTGAAGTCAACAAGTACCCCATCACGGATAATGTCCCACTTTTGACCTTCTACTCCATCATCATCAAACCCCGTCGACGCTAAGAACTCTGGTGTCGTATTATCCGCAACTGCGTTGACGATTTTGCTGCCGTATTGAAGTTTGCCTAAGTCGTCAACCTTAGCAAACGAGGTGCCTGCGTAATCTGCCTCATAACCTAAAACACGATCAAGTTCTGTGGCATGACCAATACTCTCATGCATCGTCAGGTGGAGGTGCTCTGGGTCAAGAATTAAATCAAAGTTTCCTGTTGGTGAAGGGTCAGCAAATAGCTTCTCGCGAGCTTCCTGAGCAACTCTTGGAGCATTTCCAACAAGGTCTGCTGCAATAATTTGTTCCCATCCGGCATGTTGCGGGGATGCTTGATAGCTGCGCGATTGTTTTTCATTATTTCCGACCGTATCCGCTTTCAGCCATGCGGTCACTATCAAGCGGTCTAGGAAAATATTCGATCCTTCAGTTGAAGCATAAAGCTGGTAGCTTCGAAGCTGATACATCATCGCTATAGCAACCTTTACCTCTTCAACCTTTCGCATGATGTCCGTGCATTCAAGGAGGAGGGAAGCCTTGGATTCAAGCGGGATTTCAAAGGGATCAGTAACGCGAGGGGTGACATAAGTTGAGTTATGAATAGGTTCGGGAGCAAGGTCAACATTTCGTACCTTGGCGATGCTGCTGGCCCTTGCAATCTCAGCTGCTTGCTTTGCTACATTTTGAACAGATTCGGGAGTTAGTACAGAAGAACTTGCAAATCCCCACGCTCCATTTGCCAAGCATCGAACCCCGAAACCTTTATCACCGCTATCGTTGATGCCGGCAATCCGTTCATTGCGGGCAAATAAAGATTGCTGACGCCCTTCAACAATACGAATATCAGCATAATCAGCGCCTGCTAAACGAGCGGATTTAAGGGCAATCTGCGCCATTTCATCCAACACGGCTCTATCAAACTCCATTCCTCACCTCCTGATTAAGTTAAAAGGATACCTTACAGGGGAGGTGAAAGGTAGTGCGTATTGCGTAGTACGTATTTCGGAGATGAAGTCAGGAATTAGATTGGATATTGGGCATTTATTTATCGCCCTTCAATACGGTCTAGAGGCCTACTTAGGGATCTGTATGCTATTACCCATCACCTGGATCCGCTATCCGTTGCTCTTTACCGATATTCCTTTGGCGGTTAGGCGTTCTATCCAGGGGGCTACGTCCTCTTTGGTGGCGGCTGGGATGTCGTCGGCCATGGTGGGTTCGCCGCCTTGGGCAAGCCATTTGCTGTTGCCTAATCGGTGATAGAGCATGAGTTCAACTGGAGGCGGGTTAGGGAATTGAGTAAGGAAGGCTTCTAAACCATCTAAAAGTCCCTGCTCTGCGTTTTTCGTCGGGATCCAGGGTACGCGGATGATTAATGGCCAGCCAGCTTCAATCATACGTGTTATGTTGGCTAAAATCTTATCGTTAGGAACTCCAGTTAATTCCTTATGTCGCTCGTTGTCGGTGTGCTTGAGGTCGACCTGATAAAGATCTAGAAGTGGCCTGAGTTCTTCGAGTTGTTCCCAAGGGCAGAGGGCGGAGGTTTCAATTGCGGTGTTCATTCCCTCGGCCTTGGCTACTTCATAAATCTCTTTGGTGAAATCATACTGAGACATAGGCTCGCCGCCGGAAAGGGTAAGCCCTCCGCCGGATTGCTCATAGAATGGGATGTCCCGTCGAACAATCGCCATAACATCTTCGACGGTCATTTTCTTTCCGATCTTTTCAAGTGCGCCAGTTAGGCATGCATCAACACATTTGCCGCAGCGCACGCAGTCTTCTAGAAAGAGTTCATGTGTATCCGCCGAAACAACGTGACCGCCGTGGTCACATGCTGTAACACATCGACCGCAGTGAGCACAAAGATTCACAGTGAGGCGTACTTGTGGCCGTCGTTCGAGTCCTTCGGGGTTATGGCACCACTGGCATCTTAGCGGACACCCCTTAAGAAATACAGTAGTACGAATACCCGGACCATCATCCAACGAAAAGCGTTGAATGTCAAAAACCCATCCTTCAGAAGACATATAAAAAACCTCACGTATTGCGTATTACGTAGTGCGTATTTACGGATTCCTGAATACGTAATACGCATTACGCACTAATTCTTATGTCGATACCGATTTATAATATCGTCTTGAACGTCGCTTCCGAGGGTTACGAACTTGGCGGAGAAACCGCCTACTCGGACAATTAAGTGACCGTAATCCTCGGGACGTTCTTTGGCGCGGATCATTTCATCCACATCAGTCATGTTACCTTGGAATATTTGGCCTCCCATTGATAGGAAGCTTTTAAGGACTGCATTAATAGTTTTTGGGGTCGCCCACTGGGGATCTATATCCCACATGCTCGAAGCCGCTCCGGCAACGTTTTCGAGTGATAAAGCGCAATGCGAACCGATTGCAGCCGTAATCCCCTCTGTCATCGAGTTGCTTTGTGGAGTTAAACCATGAGCAATTGGCATGCCGGCAAATTGGCCATCAGCAGTAGCGCCAAGCGCACCTCCGGCCTCGGGCGCCCATACGAAAGTGAAGATAATTGACTTCACCCGTCCGCCCCAACGATTTCGATAACCGGCATACACGTCCATTACCGTATTCAATACTCGGTTTGCCATTGCATCAGCTTCAGCATCTTGCTGGCCAAATTTCGGTAATGCTCTCAACTTCATTCGGAGTGTCTCATAACCCTCGAAATTAGACTTAAGGGCTTCTAATAGCTCTTCAGCGGTGCAGAATTTGTCGTCATAAACGGCTCGTTTGACTGCATAAAGGGCATCACCTGCATTTGGAATTCCGAGAGGAGTTGTCCCGTAGTCTGGGTATCGAGCGCCGCCATCTTGCTGTTCTCGTCCACGCTCTAAGCAGTCGAGGGTTAAGCTAGAGAGCAAATAAGTCGGTCTGTTCTCCGCCATCGCTATACCGTTTAGGTCAACTCTCTTGAAGAGAATATTTAGCTCGCGGTGCATTTCTTTTTCAAACGCCGCATAGAGGTCTTCGAAATCTTTATATTCAGGAAGCGTCGGCAAGCTGGCATGGGTTAGCTTCATACCAGTGCGAAGGCACTCACCGCCGGTGAGAACAAGCTCGGCAGTCTTCGACACGTTGTGTACGGCAGCAAATAGCAAGTCGCTATTTCGACCCTGGGGTACTATTTCCATGCAACCGCCGCAGGTATACCATCTCGCGTCTTCCAACGGCATGCCGTACTTATTCATAGCTTCTAAGATCATTCGGTCGTTAAGTATCTGGGCGCGGTTTTTACCTTTGATTAGGTACTGCGTTGTAAGTTCCAGGAAGCATTCGGGTGCATTATCCGGAACTCTCACATAGACCGATGGGTGGGTTTGGTCCAAACCCATAATCGATTCGATGACGACTCTGGTTAGCGGGGTAATCGATGGTTTTCCGTCAGGGTGGCAGCCACCGACGACAATGGTTTCAACCCAACCATCCCAGGGGAGAATGCGTTCGTGAAGTCGGATGAAAAGTTCATCAATGAGTTCACGCGCTTCTTCCAAGGTGCATTGGCCGGATTCGAGGTCTTTTTCGAGATAAGGCCAGAGCAGATAGTCTAATCGGCCAGGCCCATTCCCGCCATAGGCGTCTTCTCGCATTAAGATTATATATTGGAACCAGAAAGCTTGAACAGCTTCGTGAAAGTTACGCGCCCCGTTCGCCGGTACATTTTTACAG
>JBAXQP010000143.1 GCA_037131655.1 bacterium
TATGGCCGCTGGAATGATGCAACTGAACCAAATCAATTCGGCACTCATGAATTTATGAATTTCTGCCGCCTGATCGGCTCCGAACCTTATCTGACAGCGAATGTGGGGACGGGTTCACCACAGGAATTTCATTACTGGATGGAATACTGTAACGCTCCAATTAATTCCACAACGTTAGCAGACCAGCGGGCAGAAAACGGATCACCCGAGCCTTTCGGCGTTAAATTCTGGGAAATTGGGAATGAAACCTGGGGATTTGGCGGAACCAATACGGCAGAAGGTTATGCGGACACTTACCGCCGATTTGTGACGATGATGCCGGGATATGATGTGCCACTTTTTACAATTCCAAGTGGTCCCTATGATGACGACCGCGATTGGACACGCCGATTCTTCGAGCAAAATCAGCGGGCGAAGCCAACCACAATCGGCGGATGGTCCGTTCATTATTATTTTGAAAGCGGCACTGAAAGCCTTAACTTTACTTTGAAAGATTGGTATTCGATGCTTCATCAAGCCAAACATCTGGAAGAGGTAATCGAGGGCCAATGGGGCGTCCTTAGCGAGTTTGACCCCGATCGAAGGATTAAACTGATCATAAATGAATGGGGCGCTCAGCATCTGCCAGGCTCAGAAGCAAGTCCGAAGCACTTATATGGCCAGGTTCCGACTATGAGGGATGCGGTAATCGATGCGTTTAGTCTGGACATCTTCAATCGCCATGCGGACAAAGTTCACATGGCAAACATCTGTTTATTAACAAATGCCCTCCAGGGGTTGTTCTTAACGGATGGCGACAAGTTTGTAGCAACGCCGGTTTTCTATATTTATGAGTTGTATGCCGTACACCAGAATGCCCAGGGACTTGATGTTGACATTAGTTCGCCGCAAGTTGAGAATTTACCCGCTCTAGCAGGTTCAGCTTCGGTGAAAGGCAATACGATTGCGCTCACCGTTACTAATCTTCATGCCACTGAAAATATGGAAGCTGAGATATGCCTGCGGGGCGCCAATATAAGAGAGGCCCGGCTGACAACCCTTTCTCATGAAGATATTCGCGCCAACAACACTTTTTCGCATCCATTTGAGGTCATACCCAAGGTATCGTCTCTTACGGCTAATACTGATGCTTTAATAGTACGGTTTGAGCCGGCTTCGGTTAATCGTATTGATATAGAAATCGGTTAGAAGGGAACCACAACACGGGGGCAACCTCGGTTAAAACATAGCTTTATGAATGTAGCAACACTTGGATTCATGCTTTCGCTGTTTGGCGGCGTCTTATTTGGCGTTTATATGGTGCCGCGTAAAGCCTCTAAGCTCGATAACAATTCCTTTTTATGGATTCTGGGAATAAGCGTCGCAATTAGTTCCACTTTGGTTCGGCTTGCGTTTGGAGAGCGGGCGCTAAATGACCCTTCCGATATACTACTTTCAACCGGTTGCGGTGTTCTCTGGTTTATCGGGACGATTGGCTACTCACAGGCAGTCAGACTAATCGGTCTAACCCGCTCTACTCCTATAAAGAACTTAGGGCCAATCCTCGTCACTATTTATGGGATCGGCATCTTTAAGGAATTTGTTATAAATAAGCCATTACCGTTAGCCGAAGCTGTCTTGGGCAGTTTGCTGATGACAATGTCCGCAATAATCTTCGGCCAGACGGCAGCGGGGGAAGTCCCGGATAATTCCGCCGCTTTTGACCCCAATCGCCCAGCCAAGGAACGCTCACGACTATTTCGGATAGGAATTCTCTGGAGTCTATTGGCAGCTTTTTGTTACAGCGGTTACACCGTGCCGCAGAAGCTAATCTTCCATCACATGCGTACACAGGCTTGGTTTGACTATCAAATCAGCCCAATGTCCTTTTTGAGCGGGATGGGGTTAGGGGTCGGAATTGCAGCGGTGATTTACTATGCGATCGCTCACCCCAAGATTCTTGTCCCACGCGTCACCAGCCGTCGCGAATGGATGCTAGCCTCATTAACTGGTTTGGCATGGGTAGGAGCAGCTGCAGCGGCCAGCAAAGCGATGTCCTATATCTCCATGTCCGTCTCCGTCCCTGCCTCGAATCTAAGTACTCTTATTACAGTCGCTTTTGGGATATGGGTTTACCGTGAAATTCATATTGAACGACATAGGGCCGGTATTCTTTTAGGATTACTCGCCTCTGCCGTCGGCGTTGTTCTGCTCTCTCTAGCGACAGGTCATGGCAAAGTCTAAACGAAAAGGCACAAATTCTTTACTGGTAGTCTTACCAGTAATTTTGTTATATATATTTGAAAGTGAATTCACCATCGTACTTTATGCTGTTACATTGACTGATTTTCGATTTTTAGGAAATTTTTGCTCTTGACAAACAGCCCTACCCGTGTTATTATGAACATGTTGATTGGTTGAAGCCAAAGTGCACCGAAAGCAGTCAGTCAGCAAAAGTAAAAGCAAAAATGCCTTTAAAGGAGTATGTTTTATGAGACTTCGAAGTTTGTTTGCAGTAGGCGCCTTGACACTAACCCTCGGCGCGATGGCAGGTGTCGCAGCTTTCACCGTTAGCCTTCCAACCCAGACATGGGTAACAGCATTACAGGGTGATGTTACTATTAATGCTACGGAAATAGTTACATGGACCCAACTACCTGATGTTAATGTTGATGATTTTGGTAACACATGTGCGACTATCCTTACGACCTTTCAGATTGATACCCGCTACGTAGATATTCTTTTCAAGGATAGTAGTTCTGTTGCCCATTTAGGCAGTACTGTTGCTAATGGTACAACTTTTGCATTAATCGGTGGCGGTTGGGCCAAAGCGCAGACAGCTGGTCAAGCAGCTGGTGGCTCGATTACCAGAACTGGTAACATCTTAAATGTTGTGTTTGGCGTTGGAGCACCTGGTGACCCAGGTATCGCATCACCAAAAACTAACCTCTTGAAAAATGGTAACAATTCAGCAATACAATTCGTTGTTAAGACTAATGCGATTGCTGCTGACTTCGCAAATGCCAAATACACGATTGGTCGTGTTGGTGATAACTTTATTACCAGTAATGGTACAACTAGATATAACGCAGCGAATACAGGCGGTGTCTTTCAAGCCACTAAAGTCGTTCCTGAGCCCAGTGCGATCATTGCACTCGTAACAGGACTCGGTAGCTTACTAGCTCTGCGACGCAAAGCCTAATAAGCTTGCTGATCAGACCACATTAATTACAACAGCTCATCTTCGGATGGGCTGTTTTCTTTTGTTTGGAAGTATATACAGATTTCTAATCCACGTCAGAAACGTCTAAAGCCCTCATCACCCTCCCCTCTTCCCCCAATTGGGGGAGGGGCCTATGAAATAGGGAGTGAGGGCTAACCTGCCAACCCTGAGTACCCTTCGATATGGCCTGACGGCCTACTCAGGGAAGCGGATTTAATACTACTTGAAAGCTTCTGCCAACGCTCGAACGACTGCTTCTACCTCGCCTAGCACATCTTCGCCGATCTTTAGAATCTCTATTCCATCCGGCTTAATGCGGTGCTGACGAAAGACGGTCTGTAGTTGGTACATGGTCTTTGGGTTGAACTTAATATCTTTGCGCAACCATAGGAAGATATGCCCTGCCCTGCCTTCAATCTTTTGCAGCTTGGCGTCTCTTGCTAGTAAACGCAAGCGAACGATTCGGAATGCAATTTTCACCGGCGGAGGCGGTTCACCATAGCGGTCTTTAAGCTCCGCAAGAAGGTCATTGAAGCCAACATCATCAGAGATACTGCCCAAGCGTTTGTAATAATACAGGCGCTGCCCTTCATCTTCCACATATTTCTTTGGAATAAGCGCGGATACCGGCAAATCAATGGAAGGCAAAGTTGGGAATAAAATCTCATCCTGCGGAGTGCCCTGTATCTCATGAATCGCTTCGTTGACTAGCTGCATATAAAGCTCAAAGCCAACCCCGGCCATCGCGCCATGCTGCTTTGCGCCCAGCAACTCACCGGCGCCTCTGATTTGCATATCCCGCATTGCAAGGGAAAACCCTGAGCCTAATTCACTGAACTCCTTCAACGCAGCCAAGCGCTGGTAAGCCACATCGTTTAACTGTTTGCCTACTCTATAAAGTAAATAAGCATAGGCCTGCCTATCTGAACGCCCAACACGGCCACGCAACTGGTAAAGCTGAGACAACCCCATTCGATGAGCGCGGTCAACAATAATCGTATTCACATTCGGGATATCCAACCCATTTTCAATAATGGTCGTACAAACCAACACATCATACTTTTGATCGTGGAAATCGATCATCACGCGTTCCAATTCCGAAGAATCCATCTGGCCATGACCGACAACAAAGCGAGCGTAAGGAAGCATTCGGCTTAACTTATCACAAATGTGATATATGCTTTCAACCCGATTGTGAACGAGATAAACCTGCCCACCGCGTGAAAGCTCCCGCATAATCGCATCCCTAACCAATTCATCGTCCCACGGCTTCACATAAGTTCGAATCGCCAAGCGGCCTGGCGGAGGATCATTAATTACGCTCATGTCGCGGATATCCACCAAAGCCATGTAGAGGGTGCGCGGTATGGGTGTTGCTGTAAGGGTCATGACATCAACCTGAGTTCGCTTCTGCTTAAGACGCTCCTTGTGGGTGACGCCGAAACGCTGCTCCTCATCGATTATCAGCAGTCCTAAATCCTTAAACTTAATGTCTTCTGAGAGTAAGCGATGAGTGCCGATGACAATATCTACTGCCCCTGTCGATAATTCCCCGATGGTTTGTTTTTGCTGTTTTGGAGTTCGAAAACGGCTCAGGAGCGCAACATTTACAGGGTAAGGCGCAAGGCGTTCGCGGAAGGTGTCGAAATGCTGAGCGGCAAGGATCGTCGTCGGGCACATGATCGCAACCTGGCGGTTATCCTGAACCGCTTTGAAGGCGGCCCGAACGGCAACTTCCGTCTTACCAAAACCGACATCGCCGCAAACCAGGCGATCCATTGGGTTTTCTTCTTGCAAGTCCTCTTTAACATCCGCAATTGCAACCGCTTGTGAAGGTGTTTCGACATAGGGGAATGCCGATTCCATCTCCTGCTGCCAGGGTGTATCAGGGCTGTATGGGGGCCTCTCCGCTTTCCTGCGAGCCGCATACAACCTCGTCAACTCCCCCGCGAGTTTCTTCGCCCCCTCCTTCGCAGCCTTGACAGACCGTGTCCACTCCCCGCCGCCAAGCCGCATAACAGAAGCATTTTCTTCCCCCGGAGCTAAATACTTTTGAATGCGGTCAATCTGCTCGACCGGCACAAACATCCTATCCGGCGGAGCGTAGTCAATTTGCAAAAATTCACGCTCTGTTTTGTCGCGCTCCATCTTGACCAAGCCTCGGAAGACACCGACGCCATGATAAATATGAACAACGAAGTCGCCCGGTTTGAGGTCAAGCAGCGAAGCAATCGGCACACCCTCATGAACCCTTTTGGCCGGCATACGCAATCGAGCAACGCCGAATAGCTCAGTATCGGTCACAAAGGCAAATTGGGCTTCAGGCATCACAAAGCCGCCCGCAAGGTTCCCATGAACAAGTTGAGCTATTCCCGGCGCAAGTTCACCCTCGGTAATAGCTTCGGTGTTTGGAATTTCCAATTCGGTCAGCATCTGGGAAGCGCGGTGCGGTTGGTCGGTCGCAACAATTACTAATAGGCCTTTATCGAGCCAGTTCTTCATCGCCTGCACGAGAGCTAACGCCTGGCCATGATAGGGTGATAACGAGGACGCCTTAAGCTCAACTTGCCCGTCAGGTTTAAACCAAGGCACATCTGCCCCCATCGCATTCAACGAAAGTACACTTGATTTTGATCCAAGTTTTGCGATAGGCAGCAGGAATGCCTGCGGTTCAGTCGGAAGTATCTCTCCGCGTCTTAGGTGGGCATCAATCACATGCTGAGCGTCTTCAAAGGCACGTTCGAGCTGGCCATCCAACTCTAATGGCTCATCCAGCACCACTAAGCCATCCTCAGATAGGTAAGAAAGCCCGCCCTGACTCGCTGGATTCAAATTAGGCCGATAGAGGTCCACTCTGTCGAAATAAGAGCCGTGTTCTAATGCTAAGGCATCTTCTTGGATTCGCTCCTCCAATGTCTCGCGCGCCTCATAAGGAAGCTGGTCTTTGTACTCAATTAATCGCTTACGCACCTCAACTGCCAGCTTCCTGCCAGCTTCTGGAACAAAAATTGTTTCCCGCGCAGGAGCCACTATGACATCAGAGATTTCCCGTATTGACCGCTGGGAGGTAGGGTCAAATTCTCGAATGCTTTCAACCGTATCACCGAACAACTCAATTCGAACGGGAAAAGGGAGGGCCAATGGGAAGAGGTCAATAATACCGCCGCGATGACTATATTGTCCCGGCAGCCTCACTGGTTCTTGATTTTCATAGCCAATACGAATCAGCCGTTTTAATAATACTTCAAGATCCCAATCAACACCAACACGAATAACCGTCAATAGGCTTTTGAGGTGCTCAGGGGCTAATGTAAGTTCCAGCGCTGCGGCGCCTGTAGCAATAACAATAATTGGTTCACCGGAAGCAAGAGCCATAAGCGAACCGAGGCGGTCTGAGAGAACTCCCATTTCAGGCGGGGCATCATCAAAAAGCATACTTAGCGAGGACGGCATCATCCGAAGGGATTGATCGGGAACTCCAGCCAGACGTAATCGCGCCTGCCACTGCACCGCTCGATCGTGAGTGGGCGTGATTATCAACATTGGGCGCGGCTCATCATGCCAAAGCGCTGCTATAAGTAGAGGCTTCGCTTCAGGAGCAACATCCGACCATTCTGCTCTTCCCTTTGCCTTGCGAAGCAACTGCCGGACCGAGGTCAAGCTCTCCGGTCGAGCTAGCCATTCATTAAGATGCATCGTATTCATTGTACCCGTGCAGCCATGCACGCTTGTACTATCCTAAAAGCTCTACACACATGCTGTTTCGCGATTATCAGTTATACGGTATAATAGTATCTTAATCGGAGGAATGTTAATCTAAATGCAAATTTGGAAAAGCAGTTATATATGGATCGCTGGATTGCTCCTGATTATTTCTATC
>JBAXQP010000144.1 GCA_037131655.1 bacterium
GCAGCAGTTAACGCATCAATCTGTTCCCTATAGATATCAATCGCGTCCTTTGGATCAATACACTCATCAAGAGGCCCCATTGATCCCCAAACTAAAACACGCTTATGATTGCCGATCGCTGTTCGGGCAATCGAGACAGCTTGATGGTTCAAGACACTGACAAACGATTCCAATCCATATCTTGCAAGACGAGAACGGTTTGCGCCGAACGTGTTCGTGCAAAGTACCTCACTACCGCCCTTCACAAAGTCCATATGCGCTTTCAAAACTTGATCGGGCTGCTGGCGGTTCCACCATTCTGGCGGCATATCATCCGCCAACCCCATCGCGCACAATTGAGTACTCATCGCCCCATCGGTAAACAAAGTAGCTTCCGGATGCCAGGTTCTCCAACGAATAGATGAAAATAAATCTTGATCTGCCATTAGAGATTTCCCCCTAATACGGCTTGACAAATATCGATACGACCAATAATGCCGACTAATTTCCCTTCTGCGGTAACCGGTAGGCGCTTAATATGATGCTGAAGCATTAGCACAGCGGCATCAAGGGCTTTCATATTCTCGTCAACGACAATGACATTGGGAGACATTATTTCCGATACTTTACGCTCGGCAACATAATCCGCCTGTGTACTCAAGTCAGTAAGAGAATGTTTGAAACCGACTTTCTTAACGCCATAACTCGGAACCAGATAGCGGATAATATCGTGCTCTGAAACCATCCCAACCACATTATTATCCTCATCGACAACAGGCAAGCCGCTTATTTGGTAAAGATCCATCTTGTCGACCGCATCACGCGCAGTCGAATCGGGCGCTACAGTGACGACTTGAGTGTGCATCAATTCCATTACTTTCATAATTTATCCCCGCCGATACCTCTACCAGTATTTCCCATTAATTTCTCAATGACCATTATCTTATATATTTAATTCTCTCTCAGAGCACAGCATTCCTCCTTTTAACCCGAAATTCCACGAGATATTCTCATTTTAATCTAGAAGGAAGTGTTAAATCTCTTCGAAATCGAAAAACCGGTAACCCCTGCCACAATGACAATCCCTATCAAAGCACAGTATAAGCCAAAAATATAGCAAGCTGGCCGGTATGAGAAACTTACCTGATGTTCCCCTTCTCCAACCCGCACAGCACGAAACATAATGTCCGCACAATACCAACGCGTTGGTTTGCCGTCAATGAATGCCTGCCATCCAGGCGCTGCTGCATCACGTAATATTACCCATGAAGGTTGGGCCAACTTAACTTCAAGATCGACCCGACTAGGTGTATCTAACACCAGATTAGCAGTACCTGAGCCTAATTCGTAATTAGCCGCTCCTTCAATTATTGCTGCTTGATGAATGTCAAAAAACTGAGATTCCATCAGGTTAACCGCTTGTTTATAATCTTTCGCGGGTATTACCTCCTGAGGAACTCCAGTTCTCGGTAAAACCAGATCGCGATTTTGAACCCATGCAAGCCAATCCAAGGAGGTGTAAATTAGTGAGCCAACACATAAATTATCGAGCAACGGATCCGCACGCCGATCGCCGCCCTGAAACGCTTTGCGGGCGGCATTTACGATAGAATTGGAACGTTGCATAATCATTGGTTCGTATGCATCCGCTTGCAAAAAACCCAATTCGGAAGTCAAATTCGGAGTTAGCGACCCCATAAGCCGTTGGAGATGCTCGTAATCTCCTTCAAAACTAACATAGCTAATATGTCGCCACCATGCAGCCCAGGGTTCGACAGTGAAGCTTCGCCCTCTTGCCAATTGACCGCCTATCTTATTTAATGTCTGCTTGCGAGCTTCACCCCACACTTTGGCAGGCACCGATGGCAATAAACGCGAAGCAAACGATCCGGCATCAACCGCCAGGATCAAGCAAGCCAAAGCCGCCCACCACTCCATCTTAATGCGATTTCGGTTGATAGTCAGCCACATCCATATCCCAATGATTGCTAACCAAACTGCAATAAAACCTATCGATTCCAATGAACTCAATCTAAAACTTGCAGCGCGTTGGTTATTGTCTAAAAAGGGATAATCAGGTCGAAGCCGAAATCGTGATGCGCTATCGACAATTGCTGAAAGCGCCCCAGGAAAGATGAAGCTGACAAGCGCCCAGAGTACTCCAATCACTCCAACAATAACTGCAATAATTGCCAATTGCCGGAGTGCCCTAACGAGTTGCTTTGGATTTGTTTCTCTCAGTTCCATCCACCGATCAAGTCCCAAAGCTCCCAGAGCACAGATTGCGAAACTCATAAGAAAGAGCCATCGCGCAGGGTCGTGAAAGCTCTTTAAACCTGGGAGCAAACGATAGGCTAATAAGTACAACCCGCCATAGCTTCCTAAGGCAAGCCAGTAGGAAAGTAGCGCTGTCCAACCCCAAAACCTCATCCATTTTCTTAATGGATGGGTAGTAGGAACACGAAATAACGCAAATATTGCTAAAACCATCGGAAGCAAACCAACATAGCAACAAGTTTCCCAATAGTTTCCACGCCCAATATAGTTGCCCCGATGCGGGTTGCCGAATAATGAAGGCAAAATCGGGTTCAACGCTTGTTCAGGGGAAAGCATAAAACGGTTCGCCGACTGAAGGGAAAGCGTTTCTCGATTAGAAATTAAAGTTCCTTGAACCGATGTCACAATCTGAGGAGCTGCCAGCATCAGAGCAAGTATTAAAGCCCCAAATTGCCAATACCTCGCTTTTCGGGCACGAAATCGGTCATCAATTCGAACCTGTCTCCAACGCCAAACTCCGTAAGGCAGCCCTAAAACAAACGCCATATAAGCCATTTGCGGATGAGCAGATAGGAGCATCAGAGCGATTACAACTGAAAGTAAGCATGCCCGACTATATCCAGGCTTTGCCCATAACCGATCCATCGCCCAAAGAAACCAAGGCAGATATGCTGCCGCTTGAACTGAATTGGGAAATTGACCTCTAGCAACAAGAGCGCCATCAAGCATAAAAGCCGCTGCGCCAAACCAACTCGAAACCGATCTAAGTCCTATCGAGCGTAAATAAACATAAAGACCTACACCCGCAAGCCAAATATGAACAATAACAGTCCAAGTTAAGTAGCGTTCCGGAGAAATAAACGTCAATGCCGGTATAGTAGGATAAAACATCCAGGCTTGAGGGTTACCTACCAACGGTTCACCACCTGCAAATGAAGTATTCCATAATGGCAGATTTCCTTTTTGCAACTCTTGGCCTATTATCTTAAATAAAGGGTGAAAGTAGATCGCTATATCACCCCAATAGAGGGTTCGGCCAAGAAAGACTAGTGGAGCGAATACGAGAGAACATAAAAGACAAAGCAAACCAATCGCTACGATATCAGAGCGCAGCGAGACAGGTAAACGGTTCGTATTCAGATGTTCTTTCGATAACAAACTCATTCGAATATGGCCATTGAAGTAATAATATTAGGCTAGCCGGTAGGATAACATATTTAGCAAGCGGTTGCAAGCATCTTAGGGGAGCAACATGAATAAGAAATGCGTTAGCGATATTGAACCGATTGGTATCATCACCGGAACTGGCGTAAGTGAACTGCTTAAAATCGAGCAAGAAGAGATATTAAGCATACGCACCTCTGCCGGTGACGCGATCGTTAAAAGTGGATTTCTTGCTGAACGGCCTGTTGTCATATTAGAACGGCATGGCCAGGGACATGCGATTCCGCCACATAAAATAAACTATCCGGCGAATCTTCTTGCCCTCAAAGAACTTGGGGTCGTCCGATGTCTAGCAACCGCAGCAGTCGGTTCGCTGAGAAGAGATTGGCTGCCGGGCACACTTGGGGTAATAAGCGATTTCATATCGATTTCGTGCGGCGGCGTTCCAACCTTATACGATAATAAAATATGCCACACCGATTTCTCCGAACCGTTCTGCGCTTCCTTACGAGAAACTATTTTGAAAACGGGGGAAGATTTAGGGCACAAATTGGAACAAGAAGTCGTCTATATTAATAGCGATGGTCCGCGATATGAAACTCCCGCTGAAGTCCGTCTTTTCCGAATGTGGGGTGGCGATGTAGTTGGAATGACTGTCGGTAAAGAAGCAATCATCGCTCGAGAGGCTGGCATTTGTTATGCCGCTATCGCAGTTGTTGCTAATCTAGGAAGTGGACTTGGTCAATCCGCTTTGAACCATGAAGAGGTTGAACAAGCAATGGGTAATGCTATTTCAACGATTGCAGCGATTTTCACCGGGTCACTGGAAGTTTTACCAGCAGGTAATAATTGCTAGTTTTGCTGATTTTCAGACTAATATAAGTTAAATTACCTGATTATCAACAAAACTTTAGCATAACAAATCTTTTAGCATAAAGTCAGTGTAGAATATGGGTAGTGCTCTAGATTGTATAAAGAGCATAAGGTTATGGAATTGTTACTTTTTATTTATGCCCTTTTAGGGTCTATTTCTTTGTGGATACTGATAGAAGCATGGCGGCGCCAATCACTGCGTTTTGCGCGGGGCGCTCTTTATCGTCATGATGTTGAGAAAGCGCTGAAATGTACGCGCTTAGCTCTTCGTTTGCCATTTCTACACCCTGCCGGCCGTACCGTTATTAGCCGCTTTCACGCCCAACTTCTAATTCAAAACGGTCGTTACGATGATGCCCTTAGACAAATTGACATCGCCTTAACTTGGATTGCCCGTCGTCCAGCGCGATATTGGAACCAACTTGCGTTAAGCCTTATGAACCTACGCGCCGCTTGTTTGGAAGTAGCGGGACGAGTTGAAGAATCAGAACGATGCCGAAATGCCACCCTTGAAGTCTGGGCAAGTATGGGCGATCCGAGCGGATCAGGAACATTCGAAGCGGCGCTTGCTGAACAAAGCCGAGGAGAATATGGCCTTGCTATGGAACGAATGCGGGTTGCGATCGAAAAAAGCGCTAATCCTCCCGAGCGAGCAACACGTTGGCTTCATTTGGCGATGATGGCTTCGGAAATCGGCCGTTTCGACCAAGCCATCGAACTCGGTCAAAACGCCATTGATGACCTTCCTGAACCTTTGAAGCTGCTAGCTTATGTCGGTTTAGTCGATTGGAGTCTGAATGAGGCGGACTTTGATTTAGCTGAGCAGAACCTGATGAGGGCCTTAGTTCTGGCCGAAGAATTGAACCTGCCGCGGTTAATGACCCAAGCTAAACTGGCACAAGCAGAAGTAATGTTTGCCCGAGGCCAAAAGCATGAGGCAATCACTCGGCTAGAAAAGCTATGCGCTAATGATGAGGGACAATGGACCATTGCGGTCACCCTCGCTGAACGTCTTCACTGGATGGGTTACCTCGAAGAAGCTGCAATCATATTCCAGCATGCTGAAAAGTCGATGAAAAACGCGCTTAATGTCACCCCTGATATTCGCGCTTCGATGTCATTGCTTGCCGGACAAACTCATGCTGAACTTGGGAACTTGGAGCTGGCGTGGGATTGGATTATGAAAGCTGCCGCTCTCCCCATCAAGCGCCCGCGAATTCTCGTTCGAGTATACAGTTTAGCCGCAATCATCGCTTGCCAGCGGAGCGATTCAGAATCTGCTGACCATTACTTTGGGTTGGCTGAACAGACTGCGCGAAACTATCAAGATGCTCCTATCATGCGAGCACATAGAAGCTATCTTCAAGGAAGATGGCAATTGCTCCACGGCAATATGCAGAAGGCTCAAGAATGGCTCACAAAAGGAATCGTCGATGTGCGGTTGCGACGTGATCTCCCTCAATTTCACTACTATCTCGGTGAAGCAAGACGACTGGACGGCAACGAAAATGGCGCCCGTCAGGCATATCAAGCAGCCGCCGACATTGGAGTCGAACATCTTTACGCAGCATTAGCTCGCCGCCGGCTCAACGAGCTACCACCTCACCCACAAACTCAAATCGAACCTCCCTCCTTTCAGCCCGTTTGATCTTTTTTCAAATATTTCGTCTGACAGGCAACTCATCAGGCACTCCGCTTCGTATTATGATTTGACTATATGCTGTGGAGGCATGGATGGAAAATCCCAACTATTATCCTATTGTCCCGTCTGTGACTCTTTGGGTCATTTGGAACTTATTTCTAGCACTTATCCCTGTTGGCTTAGCCTATTATATTGATAGGAAGTTTCGGCAAAGCCGCAATAGCTCGATGCCGTTTTTGTGGCCTTTGTACGTTCCGTTTTTCTTGGTTTGGTTGGCATTTCTTCCTAACACATGCTATCTACTTACCGAATGGCGTCATTTTTTCTATTCAGTCGACCGGCAAGACCTGTACGTTCGGGCGCAATATGACCGAACACTGCTTGTTCCCCTCATTAAACATGCTTTCTTCTTTGCGTGCTTCAGTGGAGCGGGAATAATAACCTTTGTAATGGCTATTCGCCCAATTGAACGGATAGTGAAGAGCCTTAAATGGCCAACTGCGTTATGGGCAGCCCCGTTTTATATATTATTGTCATTGGGTGTCTATCTTGGGTTGGTACTACGATTTAATTCATGGGACCTAGTCTCAAACCCGAGCAGCATAATTTCTGCCCTCTTCAATATTGCTCACCGACCTGTTTTAACAATTTCAATTATTCTTTTTGGATTGGTTTTATGGGCAATATATGCGGGATTGAGTACGATTATTGATGCGGTTATGCAACGATTTCGCTATAAACCGATCTCTCCTGCGCGCTTGGAAGTATCCGAAAACCCCTCGCCATAAGCGTTTCCAAGTATCATATAGGACATGAGTTCTCACGAGATCCAAACCGAAGAAGAGTCTTCAGTTATATTCGACAAAGTCCTTACTCAAAAAGGAAGCGGCACTTCATCTTCATTTGTACCCGCTACCGGTTTAGAGCATTCACTAATTATGCAGTTCCTCTTGAAATATATAGAGGAAGGCAGGATAATCAAAGTCGGCGAGATATTCTTTACAAAAACGGCATGGGAAAAGCAGACAAAAAGTATTCTAAGCACACT
>JBAXQP010000145.1 GCA_037131655.1 bacterium
CGCTTCGATCACAGACTTCCGTTTTATCTTCAAGCCAACGTTGGGCGTTACTGACTGCTCGTTGAACACGTCCCCAACCGGCTTGTGCCTCATCCAATCTGTCAAGACCGTAATCAATTGGCGATCGATAAGACGTGCCTAGCAGATATAAACGAATAGCTTCCGGCGAATATTTCGCGAGAATGGCATTGACCTTTGCATCATTTCCAACCGACTTGGACATTTTTTCGCCGCCGGCAGTGATAGCACCCCAGTGGAGCCAATATCTGCAGAAATCTGCTCCGCCTAAGTACGCTTCCGATTGGGCGATCTCATTTTCATGATGTGGGAAGATAAGGTCGGTGCCGCCTGCGTGAATATCGAAATTGTTTCCCAAATATTTCAAGCTGAGAGTAGAGCATTCAATGTGCCAGCCAGGACGCCCTAGCCCCCAGGGGCTTTCCCATGAGGGTTCACCTGGTTTTGCTGATTTCCATAAAGCAAAATCAAGGGGATCTTTCTTTCGCTCATCGACTTCAATACGTGAGCCTGAAATCAAATCAGCAGGATTGCGCTTAGAAAGCTTTCCATAGTCTTTGAACTTGGTAACAGAGTAATAGACGTCCCCATCAACTGCATAGGCGCATCCCTTATCTATGAGCGAAGCCACCATATTAATAATATCCTGCATATTGGTGGTGACCCTGACGAATTGAATGGGCTTGATGTTAAGGGAATTTAATGCTTCTTCATAGATGGCCGCATACTTGTCAGCAACTTCAATGGCAGTGATGCCTTCCTGCTTCATTCGGTTGATGATTTTATCATCGATATCGGTAAAGTTCTGGACGAAATTCACTTCGAACCCAAGTACTTCAAACCATCTTCTAATGATGTCCATGACTACCGCACCGCGTATATGACCGATGTGCGGTGCATCCTGTGGGGTGAGGCCGCAGGCATACATTGATACTTTGCCAGGTTCACGAGGCGAAAATTCTTCTTTTTGTCCACTCAGTGTGTTAGTAAGTTTAACATTTGGGAGCATAAATGCTTCATCCTTTTCCTGCGTTCATCCCTTCAATCATGAAGAGAATTCAACCTAATAGGATACTTGGATATTCTTATTCTTTACATCACTCTAGTCTGCTAGATGAGTAAACCTTTAAATTATTTTGCAATACAGTATATCAAAATCGCAAGAGCAATCTCAATTGGTCGATTATTTCTTTCCGTCAGATGGGACTTGCGTATTCGATCTTCCATTAGCTTCGAGTTTGGAACTCAGCTCAATTATTTTGGTTTCCAATTCGCGAACACGTTTGGTTAATTCTTGCACATCATCGGCTTTAGGTTCTGTAGTAATTCTATTCTTCTCCAATATCTCTAATCGTTCTTGGAGCTGGTCAACTAGTTCACTTCCATTTTCATGGTGTCTATGGCGAGCGGTCTCCAATCGTTCAAGCCGTCGTGTCAACTCACCGATTAATTCACCTTCAGGGTCGAGGCGGTTGATGGTGTTGTCTAAAACATGAGTTTCTTCAACTCGAACCCCATCTTGAACGACAATACGTCCCGGAATACCGACCACGGTGCAGTTAGGGGGGATGTCTTTATTGACAACCGCATTTGCGCCGATCCGGCTGCTGTCGCCGATAGTAATACGTCCGACAATCTTTGCACCCATGCCGATGATAACATTATTACCAATTGTCGGGTGCCGTTTAACCTTTTCTAATGTGGTTCCGCCCAATGTGACCTGGTGATACATCAGGACATCATCGCCGATTTCAGCCGTCTCGCCGATAACTACTCCGTTGCCATGATCGGTAAAGAAACGACGGCCTATGGTTGCGCCGGGATGGATTTCAACTTCAGTAAAGAAGCGGGTTGATTGCGATAGCCAGCGCCCGAGTGTTTTTAGATGATGTGTCCATAACCAATGCGCGATCCGGTGCGACCAGATAGCGTATAAGCCGGGGTAGGCAAGCACTTCCCAAATATTTCGTGCCGCAGGGTCATGTTCAAAGACCACGCGGATATCTTCTTTTATGCGTGTAAACATTGTCAAAAAAATTAGCGTCTCTAAGTATATTATACTACGTAATACAATCCCACAGTAGCGGTGAACCAGGGAACACATAAAACATTACAAAACAGAGCAACCACTTATGCAAGAAGATGGTTGCCGCATCTCTTCGCTCTATTCAAAAAAACTTAAAAAGAGGGCGAAATTTAGCCATAAGTAAACGCCAGTTATAGTTCCCCTTCAATAATGGAAGGGGAACTATAACTGTTGATTCGTATTTTATTCGAGATACTTCAACTCTGCACGTTCTTGTCCCTGGTATGCGGTTAGCTTGGCAGGGCGACCTTTTGCCCAGATGCGGTCGATTTCTATGCCTTCCCAACCTTCGGGCATCACAATTGGATGTTTGCACCAGCCTTCGATTGGACCGGAATCGAGTGTGAGACCAGTTAGACCATATTGCAGCGCCATAAGGAAGCCCGCCATATTGGTGAGGAAAATCGTATCCTCGCCGCCGGTGAATTCTGTGAATTGATCGTAAGGCTGTTTGATTTGAGTGAGCATTCCGGCTTCAAACATCTTTAATGAGAGCTTGCGGTCACCGGCGCGCGCTGCCCATACACCGCAAAGACTAGACAACATTGCACCGCCGATAAACGTATGCGCAAGGTCAAGATAGTACTGATAAGTTGCACTGTCGACCGCAGGGCTATGCGTGTAACCGAAGGGGAAGAAACCAAGAAGTGTTTCCGGACAGCACAACCCTCCCTCATAAACATAACTGTCATGCTTGAGGATGACCTCTTTTTCAATCGGGATGAAGAGGTACTTTTCGATATCGCACCAAAGTTGCGGTGGTTCTGCGCCGAGTTTTCTGGCAAACGCGATGGCTTCTCTGAGCACCATTACTGCAAGGATATTTGTGAAGCCGTTGTTGTGAATGTTATCGATTCCTTCATCTACTCCGGTGATATGGCGTAGTTCGTAGCCGCGTGTGGTTTTGGTAACGCGACTGGTCAGCCATTCGACCACAGCGCTTATAACCGGCCAGGCTTGTTGGCGTAAAAAGAGCTCGTCGCCCGTTGCATGGACATATTGGGCGAAGGCATAGGCGATATCGAGATTGACATGCTGTTCGGCAACGCCTGCGCATCCACCGGCAAAGAGGGGGGTGACTTCGCCCCCGCTAAGATCACTTTGCCATGGATACATCGCGCCGCTGTATCCGTGCATCGCTGCGTTATTGCGAGCTGCAGGGAGCATTCGCAACCGATAATCGAGCATTGAGCGAGCCGCATTGGGTGATGTCAGAAGCACTGGCGGATACATAAAGGTTTCGGTATCCCAGAAAATATGGCCGTAATAGGTTGGACGTTCGCTTAACCCAAAAGGCGCGATACTGCACGGGCTTGCGGCATGGATGCTGGTATGAAGGTAATAATAAGCGGCATCAGTGACTTCCTGCCAGCGATTATCAGCGCCGATGAGCTTGATGCGCCCTTTCCAAAGTTCCGCCCAGGCGTTGCGGTTATCTTCACGAAGCTTATCCCATCCTTGCCAAATGCCGGCTTCAATCATGCGCGCAACTTGCCAGTGAGGTTCGGTATGCATAATGCCGGGGATCAGGCATCCGACCTGCCGCATCTTATATTGCTGCCCAGGTTGGGCTTTGATGTTGAAATGTTTGAATTGAGGACCAGTCTCACAGCCGATATAATCGCCCATAGTCCCCTGAAGGTCTGACCCGATAAACTCTGCCAGAAAGCCCGCGCCGAGTTTGGAGATACCCCCATCACTTTCCCAAAGGAGAATCGCGTCCGCCTTCTTGTTAAACATACTGCGATGTAGGCTCTTGCCTGGGATTTTAGTGGCATCGAGCACAGATGAGAGGGTTAAATTGCACGGTTTATCGACTTCGACGGTGATTTCCTGCATAGCAAGCGTTGGGGCAGTGCGGCAGCAGAAGGTTAGGACATGAACCTTAATTGTAGCTTCGCTGGAGACATAATCGAATCGAGTTTCAAGTTCACCATTTGAAAAGTCATAAGTCTGCTCGCGAAAAATGACCTTATCAGGATGATTTGAAAGCTTGTTTCCCCCAATAGATATGTCCGCACCAATCGGATTAGGCGCTTGGGCATATCCTTCCACACTTTGACCTGGAGTAGCTCCCGAATAGCCATTCACTAAAACCGAAGCATTCAAAAACGGCACTTTGCCAAACCGAAATCCAATCAGACCATTGGCGAGATAGGCAGGGGCGAACTCGGGTGAGTATTCATTAATTACATATTTCTTCATCGATTAGTCTCCTTAAGAACAAACGCCTTTATTGTACTGGGAGACACTCTATTGAAGAAAGGGCTTACTGACAATCGCCGTAATTATTAGCGGGGGCGTCCATGTTTCTTCGGTCGGGCTTGTAACGGCAGTAATATTTGCCAGGGGCGTATTTGAAACCGCCGCCGACATCTTCAACTTTGTATCTAGAGACATGCCCATCCGCATGGACAATATTGGCGCCGGTTGTATGACGGTCGTTAAAGATATCCCATCCGAACGGCCAAAAGTCACCATCATTTATTGATTGGCAACTTTCTTCGTATAATAGGAAGGTATCCGAAGGGAAATTAACGACAGAAAGGGGAATGGGAGGGCCGCCATTAATATTGAATGTGTGATTCATCGTGTAATTCACACGGGCAGTACTGCAATTGTACCGAGTCCTGAAACTTTTATAATACCCAAGAGATTCATTATAATCTTTCCACCCGTACCAGGATGGGCATTTATAAATTTCCTTGTTTTTTGTGTAAGACCACAGGCTTCCTAGTTCGGGAAAAGCGATTGTTTGGCAAGCTCGCCAGTCACCATATCCGAGGACACGGTTTGTGCAACGAGAATCATAACTAGAGACCACACATACCCATCCGCATTTAGCCCAATCATTACGACCGCAGTCTCCTGCGAAGGGATAGCGTTCATTGTTATCAATCGTGTAAGCCCAAATACCTTTACCCAGTTGAGCCATGTTGTTTAGACATGCCGTTGTTCGAGCTTTCTCGCGAGCAGCAGCAAATATAGGGAAAAGAATTGCCGCCAAAATAACGATTATCGCTATCACAACCAGCAATTCAATAAGTGTAAAGCCTCTTTGTTTGAACATATGTTAATCCTAACCAACTTATATGATAACATACTTTCCGGCTACGAACATGCTAGAACTCAATCTTTGCCTTGGCATCACCGTGCTTGGCTGATAGCCTGGCAGGATTAGATTGGACGTAGATGCGGTCAACTTCAAGACCGTCCCAACCTTCAGGCATGACTACCGGGTGTTTGCACCATTCATTTGGGTTGGGTGAGTCGAGTGAGAGACCTGTTAGGCCGTAAAGAAGGCCCATTAGGTAGCCGGATAGGTTCGTTAAGAAGACGGAATCGTTACCGCCGACGTGCTCGGTAAAGATCATAAAGGGTTTGAGTAGCTGAGAGCCGATGCCGGAGTCTAGCATCTGCCGTGAGAGTTTACGATCCCCATTACGAGCTGCCCATACAGCGCATAATGGAGAAAGCATCGCTCCGCCAATAAAGGTGTGCGCGAGGTCGAGGTAGTAGCGATAGGTTGCCGCATCGACTTCGGGGGTATGGCTGTAACCGAAGGGGAAATAGGCCACCAGCACTTCGGGACAGCATAACCCCCCGTTATAGACATAGCTGTCATTCTTCAAAATATGTCCATTCTGCGCGTCGATGGGGATGAACAAATTCCTTTCAATCTCACCCCAAGACGCCGGAGGGGTTTTGCCTAATTGTTTAGCGGTTTCCATCACTTGCCGTAGGGCGATCTTGGAGATGATGTTGATAAATGAGTTGTTATCGATCTTGGCGATACCCTCATCGATACCGGTGACGTGGAGGATTTCATAGCCGCGGTTGGTTTTTGTCACGCGGCTGGCAATCCATTCGGCCACCCCTTTCATCACCGGCCATGCCTGATCATGCAGGAATAAATCATCGCCGGTGGCATTTGCATATTGAGCGCAGGCGATTGCCACATCTTGGCTGACATGCTGCTCGTCCCATCCTGTTGAGGACATTGGAGTGACTTCACCGCCTGATAGCCCGCTTTCCCATGGGAACATTAGTCCCCGATAGCCATGCAGAGCGGCATTTCGTCTGGCAGCATTCATTCTTTCCCATCGATAATCTAGTATCGCTCGGGCAGAATCTGGAGCGGTTAAAAGCAGTGGAGGGAACATAAACACATCGGTATCCCAAAACACATGTCCATAAAAGGCGTGGCGACGGCTGAGGCCGAAGGGGCTGATACTGCATGGCATTGAAGGATGGGCGCTTGAATGCAGATAAAAGAAGGCGGCATCGGTGAGGTCCTGCCAGCTCTCGTCAGCGCCAATTAGCTTAATGCGCCCCTTCCAAAGCTCCGCCCAGGCCTTACGGTTATCTTCACGTACATTTTCCCAACCGCGCCATTGACCGGCTTCAACCATGCGCGCAGCTTGCCAATGGGGTTCTGTATGCATCACATCCGGCACAAGACTTCCCATCTGCCTAATTCGATAGTGATGCCCTGGCTTAGCATCAATCATAAACACTTTGGCCGGTGAGCTTCCCTCATAGCCGAGATCGCTCTTTTCAATCGATTTCAGGTCGGGTCCTTCGAACTCGGCCATTAAAGCTGCGCCGATTTTACAAAGCCCGCCATTACTCTCCCAGAGCACTGCGCCATCCGCTTTAGTCTTGAGCATTGCCCTAAATGCTTCTTTACCTGGAATACCAGTGCAATCAAGAATCGCTTTCACCCGAAGGTCGCAGGGCTTATCTACTTCAATATTAATTTCCTGCAGCGCCAGGGCAGGGATAGTGCGGCTAACAAAGGTGAGTACGTGAACTTTAACCGTCACTCCTGCCGCTACGAAATCAAATCGAGTATCAAGCTCACCATTGGAG
>JBAXQP010000146.1 GCA_037131655.1 bacterium
CGCTGGTGGTCGAGAAATTCCTTCCTGAAAAAGAAGGAGACTATTACTATATACGCCTTTATATGTTCCTCGGTGATTGCTCTCGAAGTGTTCGAGTTGCCAGCTTAGAACCATTTGTGAAAAGCAGAACGTATACCGGTTCCTTTGAAAATTTGCAGGTTCCAGAAGAGGTGCTCCAGTTCCGCCGTGAATTAGGCCTCGATTACGCTAAAATCGATTATGTCGTTCATGAAGGCCAAGTGGAGATCCTGGATGTGAGCCAAACAATGGGTAAAGGGATAATGTCAGAAGGTGTCACGGGTTGCATCAGCGATCTCGCGGAAGGTATCTGGTCCTTCCTGCCAAGCAAATAACACCGTGGGTTGACTTCGGTAGGGGGCTTTTGATAGATAAAGATTACGGATGATCGAGGACTTCATCATGCTTGCCGATGGTTCTTAGAAGGAAGTAGTCCTGATGAATCTCTAAAGTCATTCGGCATCCTTTATCAATCCGCGCTTCCCAAATCCCAGGAGCGCTTTGGATTTTCTTTAAGTGTAAAGATGGATGTGCAGGATTTTCAATAAGAAGGTGGAGCGCTTTGTCGGCCTTTTTTCGGAGTTGTTCACTAAGGGAGCGGTATGCTTTCTCGAACTTCTTGGTAATTACAAATCGCACCGCTTACTCCTTATTCAAATGGGCAATCAGGTCGTCAACATTTTCAAATTCTTTGACATTCCCTGTTCCAATATCACTTTGAGCCTCAGCTTCATCTTTTTGCCACTGGCGCGACCATAACCAAGAATCTTGCTTATCAACGATCTTCTTAGGAGTAAGCACTATCTGCCCGTCACGAACTTCACAATCCAGTACATCCCCGTCATCCAGATGAACCGCCTTGCGAATTTGACTTGGCAAAGTCAACTGTGCATTTTTTCTAAGCTTAAGCAGCATAATAAACTCCGAAATTATGAATTTCTAATTTTATTATACCATTCTTTCTCGATTGTCTCAAGATGATTATTGTGTTACCAGCAACTATTGAATTGATAAATGAAATCTCACGAATTCCTTTCACTTATCCTATAGCCGAACAGCGAATCTTCCGATAATTTTTTTGAGATTGGGCTTAAAGGATGGGTGGGATGCCGGATTATACACGAACTGGCGAACTGATGATTTCTAAAGGATTTCTCTCTCAGGAACAGTTGGATGAAGCCTTAAAACTTCAGAAACTGATCCCGAGGCGAATTGGAGAGCTTCTTCAAGATTTAGGTTATGCTAAAGATGAGCATGTTGCAATGTGCCTTTCCGAGCAATATGATTATCCCTTCCTCGACCTGAAAAAGGTTGAAATTGATCCGGATGCAGTCAACTTGTTGGACGGCGAAACGGCGCTTAAATACTGTATTTTGCCCTTTAAGTTCTTGCAGGACGCGGTTGAGTGCGCTATCGGAGATCCCATCGACGTCATATCTACTGATACGATCTCTCGTATTTTAGGTAAAAAGCTGGTTTTGCACATTTCCCCTGTATCACAGCTAATTGCAAGTATAAAATCGCTTTATTATCTCACGCCTAGTTCTGAGAACGAACTGACGGTAAAGCCATTGATGAATAAAAAACGCCGCCCTCATAGACAACGAGACAGGGAAGCTCTGCTGGCAGCTCTCGACAAGAGCCAAAAAACATCTCGTCGGCAATCAAAGAAATCTCAAGTAACCGAAGGGAGAAAATCAGCATGAGGTGTTTTGCAGTTACTAGCGGAAAAGGCGGGGTTGGGAAAACCAACTTCTCTATTAACTTAGCCATTTCTCTCGCATCCCTCGGTCATAAAGTGGTTGTCTTTGATGCTGACTTAGGGCTTGCGAATGTTGATATCATCCTTGGAACACATGCTAAACACACATTGCAAGACGTTCTCGGTGGCCCATTATCGATTGAAGAAATTCTGACTCCCGGTCCGGGGGGAATTAATTTTATAGCCGGTGGCTCGGCAGTCGGCAAGCTTACGTCTATAAGCCGAAAACGGCTTCAAGAGTTCCTTGCCGGGCTTGCTCAACTGGAAGCCTCAACCGATTACCTCATTTTTGATACAGGGGCGGGGATTGATACCAAAGTGATGACTTTCTTACGAGCGGCTGATGAGGTCTTATTGGTAACGACTCCCGATCCGGCAAGCATCACGGATGCCTATGCTACGGCTAAAACTTTATTCAGGGTGCAACGAAATGCCATTATCAGGGTAGTAATGAATATGGTTTCGAGCGAAGAGCAAGCGATGATGCTTTTCAGCAACTTGCAGGGAGTCTGCCAACAGTTTCTACATGGGCATTTGTCTTATTGCGGTTGCGTTCATAACGATGCGAAGGTATCAGCCTCTGTTCGTCAGCGAAAACCGTTCTATCTGGCTTCGCCTGAATGTAAAGCATCAGTGGATATCAGTCAAATTGCAGATAAACTGACAAAAAACCCCTTAAAAATTCTAGCTCAACCATTCATCGATCGCCTCAACAATGCCTTTGACCCTGATAACCGCTTCACCAAATCCGATGTAGCGTAGGCAAAAAAGAGCATCGTTCGTTGTGCGGATTTCATGACTTGCGTCATAACTATCGGTGTCATTGCGAGGATGATTGTGCCTCTTGCCTCTTGCCTCTCGTCTCTTGCCTTATCAAAACCCTAGTATAATAAGCCTATCTAAAGATTGTAGAGGTGAATGATGGCACAGGCGGAACAGATGATAGATATGATTGGTTACCAAAAGGGGTCGGTTGTCAGCCGACAGATCCTTGGGAAAGCGAAAGGGAATGTGACGGTCTTTGCCTTTGATGAAGGACAAGGCTTGAGCGAACATACCGCGCCGTTTGATGCGATGGTTTATATTATGGATGGAGAAGCTAAAATCACTATCGCAGAGGAACTTTTCGAACTAAAGGCCGGGGATGTGATCGTCATGCCCGCCGATAAACCGCACGCAATTACAGCCATTACCCCCTTCAAAATGCTTCTCGCAATGATCAAAGCATAAGAAAATTTGAAAAAAGTCAAAAATTCTTCAAAAAAGTGTCCGGTTTTGCATGTCTAAAGCGTATATATTGTCAGAGTTTGCACACACTGGTATGGAGTTAGCTGAGGGTGCTGCTAATGAAGACAGTGAGCTTCCATTGGGAAGATAAGAACTTAGACCAATAAACACCCATATGTTTTAAAAGAAACATAAAAAGTCAGACAGAATTTTTAGGCAAGACCGAGCTTTGTTCTCCTTTTGGCGGTCTTGCCAATTTTTTATTTGGCAAGACCGCTCATTAAGAACTCCGCTCGCAAACATATTAATCCTTACGACTCATCCTGACCCAATGTTCCCTGTTTCCTTCTTCACCGGCAATTGGACATAAGAAGGTCTCCTTCACATCCCACCCATTCACACCGCACCATACTACAAAATCAGAGCGAATCTTTTCTCGAAGGGAAATTTCTCTGATAATGCCTTTATGGGTTTTATGAGGAGCTTCAAATTGAGGTTTGAGTAAAGCCCAAACTTCAGCGCCGGGAGAAAGCCAACGCTGTACTGACGGGAGGATGAGGCGCAGGGAAATAAAAGAAACGTCAATCGTTACCATGTCCATCTGTTCAGGGAGGGATTCGAGATAACGGACGTTCGTCTTCTCCATCAGAATGATCTGGGGATGATTATGCAAGCTAGGGTGAAGCTGCCCTGTACCGACATCGATGGCATAGATGAGTTTAACGCCATTCTGGAGAAGGCAATCGGTAAATCCTCCGGTAGAAGCTCCCACATCGGCGCAAACCTTCCCTTCAAGCGAAATAGGCCAGCGCTTGAGGGCGGATTCAAGCTTGACCCCGCCTCTACCGACATATCGCAAGCGGCCTTTAAGCTCAACTTTTGAATCCGGCTTGAGCTGCTGGGCCGGCTTAATCGCTTGTTTGCCATCAACTTCAACGAACCCAGCCGCGATCAATTCCTGAGCCTTCTCTCGGCTCTCAACTAATTTTTCATCAACCAGATAACGGTCTAATCGTAACATATGTATATAACTCTCGTTTCAATTTGACACAGTTTACCGTAACTTGAAGGAGGCTGTTTTTGTAATCATACTCTTCGTTCCTGGTAAAAATCAGCAGGGGAAGCCTGATTTCTGCTTGCAAGCCCTAATTTGTCGGGGAAATTTTGGTTGAAAAGTATATTTTGCTTGAATTTATAATTAATTCCCGTCAAAATTACTGGTTAGCTGAGAAGCTCAAATCGTCAATAAGCATATAGAGAGCTAGAAATAATAAAGTTTTGTATATTATAAACCGAGAGATAGCGTATAGAATGATGTAGCATTCCGGAACTTGACGGTATATGGAATAGTCTAATTACAGGATGCTATAGGTTATGGATCGATACAAAGTGGATATAATTCATTTTGTTGGAAGATTTTAATAACAAAAAGAAGGAAAAGATATCGTCCATGGGGAATTCATAATCATCTCTCTTATGAACTAGAAGCAAGCTAGAGCAAGATGAAGAAGGAGCGGAAATCATGAAAAGGTGCCCGGTATGTCATCACGATACGCAGCAGGCTAGCACTCTATGTATCTATTGCGGATACGAATTTTGGGTGGATCCTGCGCATTCACAAAGTCCGACCCCACAAAAGCCGATTGCCGCCCTTAGGTCGGAAGATATGCCTTATTTGATCCCGGTGACCTATGGGATTTTCATCATCTTCCTGGCGATAATTATTTCGGCTGTATATGCTCGCTCTGCGCCTTCTATGAACTATCCACCAATTGCATCGAACTTTGAGGTCGAGCGAGCAATGGATCATAATATTGTCGTCGTCGATAGGTCGCTTCGTGACGATTTTATCGCCTCATCTCCCGATGTGATTCAAATAATGCCTATTGCCGCATCAAAACCTTCGGTCAAAGTATCTGACTACTATGTCTATCAGGACCCGTTAGGCCGTATTCATGTCGAGTACAAAGTAAAAGTCACTACCGACGGCAGTCAGTAATCTAAGACCAGCTAAAAGTTTGCTGAAAGCCTCATCTCCTAACAGATGAGGCTTTTTTGATGCATGGGCAAAACCAAAACCCCGTAGCGCCTGCTCTGGTTGGCTTTGGATTCGATGCGTCATTGCGAGGCTGATTGTACCGAAGCAACCCCCTCTGAGCCTATCGTTAACCATATCCGCCCTTCGATACGCCCCGGAGGCCTACTCAGTGATACGGGTTTGTTTATCGGTTCTTCTCGAAGTAGTACCCAACATCCTCGTTGACTGTGATCCAAATCTGACTCTTGTTCCAATGAACGGTGCGGTCCATTCCCTTGAGTCGCAGCGTGCGGAAGATGTCAAGCACTCTGAAACAGCTTTAGTATTTAATTAGTGAGCAATTTGAGTATCATGCTCCCCCTTGCCGGTGGGTTTATCCAGACGGCACTTGGTAGTTGGGGCGCTATCGGCCTCTTTCGCACGAACCGCTCCGGATGTAGTTGATAGGCCCTCGCCAGCGTCACGTTACGTTTGAGGCTGACCTCTTCGGCCAAGCCATAGTGAACGGTCTCAGGGGTCAGAAGCGCGATCCCCGAATGATGATGTTCCTGGTTGTACCAATCGAAGAAGTCACTACAAAATGATCTGGCGTCCTCGATCGAGCCGAATTTTGTCGGAAACTCGGGCCGATACTTCATCGTCTTGAACTGGCTTTCCGAATAGGGATTGTCATTTGAGACGTGCGGGCGAGAGTGGGTTTTCGTCACCCCCAGATCGCTGAGCATGAGTGCCACCCCCTTGGATCTCATCGACGATCCCCTATCGGCATGGATGCTCAGGCTTGTCGGGTCGGCTTCCTGCTTGCGGATCGTTTCTGATATCAACTTCTTAGCAAGCTCAGCAGATTCCCGCTCGGCCACCATCCATCCCACCACGTAGCGGCTGAAGACGTCAATTATCACATATAAATGGAAATAGCTCCACTTCACAGGACCTTTGAGCTTGGTGATGTCCCAGCTCCAAAGTTCGTTTGGACGGGTGGCAAGGAGTTCAGGTTTGGCATATTCAATATGTCTTGCCTGATTGCGTCGCTCCCGAACCTCCTTGTTTTCTTCAAGCAGGCGATACATCGTGCGGATCGAGCACAGGTAAATGCCTTCATCAAGGAGCGTGGCATACACCTCTTGCGGGGCAATGTCCAGAAACCTTTGCGAATGCAGCACTTCTAGAACCTGCTTCTTTTCAGCCTCGCTGAGGGAACGCTCGGGCTTGTGCGACTCTTTGGGCGTAACGGGGTTCTCCTTGCGCTTCCAGTACCGGTATACGCGCGTGCGCGCTACTCCCAAAGCAAGACAAGCCTGGGTCCAGTTTACAAGAGAGGCCAGTTTCTTTGCAGCCTCCATTATTTCTCCTCGTCCTTCGAGATGCCCGTCGGAGAAATTCCGAGAATCTCGCACAAGTTTTTTTGGAACTCGAAGATCATTTGTGTCTGCCTTAGCTTCCTCTGAGTGCGCTCAAGCTCACGACTAAGACGTTCGATCTCAGACTTCAAAGGATCCTTCGTCTGCTTGCGCCCACGCTTGTCGTGCGTAAGAGCCGATACGGCTCCCTTTCGATAGTCTCTGCGCCACTTCGCCAGATGCGAGGAATACAATCCCTCCCGCCGAAGCAGCGCTCCGATCTCGCCCGGCTCTCGACAAGCATCCGCCTGACGCACGATCCGAGCTTTATACACCGCCGAAAACTGCCTGCGGCCAATTACTGCCGATACTTGCGGATCAGGAACACTCCTGTTTACCTGTATGTCCGCCATTTGGGGAAGCCTTACACCGCGTTCGGCTTGGCTACCCTCAGCCTCACTCTGATTTAGACTCACCCAATCAAGCCTCTCTACTGCTGTTACTTCTTGTTGAAACAATCGAAGCCTCCTGTGCCCTCTACACTAATTAGACAGAGATGGCTGTTTCATACATGTTGACACAGAGGG
>JBAXQP010000147.1 GCA_037131655.1 bacterium
TACCGATAGCTTTATTCCCAGCCAGCAACCAGTATTGCTCTTTAAGCATATCGACTTTAAGCATATCGACATTGATCAGGTGGCCAATGTTGTTAAACACGAGCTGCCAATCTTGCGCCGATAATTCACCTATGCGATCAAGTTTCGTTAACCATGATATTCTGTCTCTGTGTACAGTCATTGTTTCTCTCTTACGCTCGATCTATCTGCCAGCCCTTCGCTCCACAGGCATTACCCTGCTTCAACACTACTATGGCTAACTCCGACTTCCATTGATTTATCCCAAGCACCTTATGCTCTTCACACTTGTTAGCTTGGTACTCCATCCTTGGAGGAACCAATGGATCTCCTGGGTTCCGCACTGTTCTTTACAAACTCGCCGACGCCTTCGACTCCGGTGTGTGTTTCTAAATGGGATTTGCTAGTTTGACCATTTAGAAACCGTGGCCTGCTGACCTTCCAACGTCATCGGCACAACACAATAAGGGATTTCGGAGCTGTCACGTTCATCTACTGATTTCGGCTCGAATGTTTCGCTGTCTACGCTTCGTCTCCATTGTTACCGCCGAAGACGCAAGACTCGCTATGTAGTGGTCTAGCTAACCTTCTACAGTGGGACTCTCACCCACAAGATCAGTGCAGCTTTGCCCAGCGCACTGGAAGAACCCCCAAAAGTGTTCGTTCTGAGCTAAGCCACTTTCCAGTAGTACCGTTTTAAATGTTTTTCAAGCTCATTCATCCCAGGAGATAAATACATTTTATAGACTTTCAGATAAATAACTTCCTTGCTATGCATAGAATGAGGGCTGATTTTAAATGTCTTTTTAACAGGTGGGATTGGAAATTTAATTTCTGAAAGTCTATAGATTCGTCATGCTGGTTCAAAAAAACGTAAAGTAGATTAGTCAACATTGCTTAGTTTTTCTCTATGAGTTTTCTTGTGGTTTTTTTGCCTTATTTGGGTGATTTTTGGAGTACAAGGTTAACGCTCATTTTTCTTGTGCCGCCTTTTGGCAGATGTTACTCATTTACGAAGCTTTCCTTACGGTACCCCAGAAACAATGACTGTACACAGAGACAGAATATCATGGTTAACGAAACTTGATCGCATAGGTGAATTATCGGCGCAAGATTGGCAGCTCGTGTTTAACAACATTGGCCACCTGATCAATGTCGATATGCTTAAAGAGCAATACTGGTTGCTGGCTGGGAATAAAGCTATCGGTATCGGATGTTCTAGCGCACTGAATATGTGTTGGGAACACTGATCTATCGGGAGCCGGATGCAATAGTTTTGCAAGTCCGGTTCTGAGGAGGGGCCTGCTGAGGCGACTTGGCAGGTCTACTCACCCAAGACCCCAATAGGACACGACTACAAACTAAAACGACATTTCCCCCCCAAAATAAATTCAATAAAGCACCTTGTTGGCAAGCACCACGTCAGCCGCAATCAGGATGTTCGATTTAGGTGGTATACGTGCCTTACAGAGTGTGCGACTGGATACTTAGAGGGTTTTCTGTATTGATGTTCCGTGATGTTCCAATTTACTTGACATCAATGATTTTAATGTTAAGATTATGCCTCAATAGAATCACTGGAACACCTTGGAACATCGGATATTTACTATGGCGCAAAATTACAAAGCAGCAGCAAAGAAGAACCCTGGCAGAAAATCTTGGCTCGTTGAGTTTCGACACCCACTTCGAAACGACGCCAATAACAAGCCCGGGAAAAAGACCCGCAAAGGTCTTGGTACTGAAGATGAGGATGAGGCTATTCGGCTAGTTGAACAGCTAAATCAATTGCTTTCCAACGAATCTCTTTGGTCGGTCGGCGCTCAGATTGAAGCCTTGAAGCATTACGATGCAAAAGTCGTTGAGATATTCTATGGGGAAATTGCTCCGCGTATTGGTGTATCACTCGATTTGCGAGACAAGCTACTGCCTCTTCCCAGTCATGACGAAGGTTATGCACGGATTGCATTAATGGGCGTACCTGGCGCTGGTAAGACGACACTTGTTCGCCAGCTAATTGGCACACACCCTGAAACAGAGCGTTTTCCGTCAACGTCCGTAAATCGAACTACAACATTCCCTACCGAAGTAGCCCTGCGCGATGGCCCCTACTTTGACGCAGTCGTTACCTTCATGTCAGAACATGAAACAAGGTTCGAGATTGAAGAGTCGCTTTCGGCTGCCATTGTAGAGGCAGTAGATGGCGATGTGAAAAAAGTGGCTAGAGTCCTTCTTGAAAAAAGCGACATGCGATTTCGATTGAAGTATCTACTTGGTGATTTTGCCCAAGGAAGCCAGCCAGAGATAGACCCCTACGATGACGAAGATCTTGATGAAACTAAAGATGTAGAAGCAGGAAATAATATAACTCCAGAAGAGAAAATCCAACATCAACAAGTTTTAACGACCTACATTAGCCGAGTGATTAATTTGGCGGCACGACTTAAGACTGAGTTGGAAGCAGACCAAGGTCAAATTACAACAATGCAGTCTGAAGATCGCAGTGCCGCGCTGGATCTTATTGAAGAGCAAGCTGTGACCTCAGATGAGTTCCTCGAATTAGTGTCAGATATTCTTGATGAGCTACGCACTAAATTTACTCATGTGCCTGGAGGTCGGTTCGAAAAAACAACAACTGGGTGGCCGAATGCTTGGCACATCAAGTCACCAGCAGACGAACGAGAAAATTTCCTGAAGGCTGTCCGTTTTTTCTCCGGAATCTCCTACCAATCGTGGGGCAAGCTGTTAACGCCGCTGGTCAATGGCTTGAGGGTGATCGGCCCGTTCAAGCCCAACTGGGCTGAGCAGACTCCGCGTCTCGTCTTAATTGATACAGAGGGGCTTGGCCACAAGGCTAATGCGACTGCTGATTTGCCAGAGCAGGTTTTGACACTACTCCACGAGGCAGATGTGGTGTTGCTGGTTGATAGCGCAAAAAACGGTATGACTAACTTTGCCGCAGGCAAGGCGTTGGAAGGCGTTGTGAATACGGGGCATACTCGTAAATTGGCTGTGGTGTTCACTCATATGGATGCAGTCAAGGGAGATAACCTAAAAGGGCAAGCTAAACTCGACCATGTGTTTGGCGGCCTACGAAATGTCATCGAGAACCAGCTGGCTAAGAATGTTTCGGCAGAAGCCGCTCGGTATCTATTAGATCACTTGGGCAATAGTACCTTTTATGTCGGCCGGATTGATGAGATAGATCCAAAACCTGCCAAACCAGAGCTTCTCAAGCTGCTGGCGCATCTCTCTGCTGCACAGCCGCCGGTGTTTGAGCCAGTGGCGTTTCCCGAGTATAGCCTTGATAACCTTGTACTTGCGATTCAAGAAGCTGCCAGAGAGTTTCGCCACCAATGGCAAGGCACCCTGGGCCTGGCGGCGCACCCAGAGTTTAAACCCAAGGCTTGGCAAACTATCAAGGCCTTAAGTCGCCGCTACGCAGAGGGGTGGGATGATGGATTTGTGTTGCGACCGACATCTAATCTCGATGCCGCCCTTCGTGCAGCAGTGTCTCGATTCTTGGAGACCCCCATCGACTGGAGCGGCAACTCTACAGCTGAGCAAAAGCGAGCAACAATAGATCGAATTAAGACAGCAGTCACTCAGCAATTACCAACGCTCTGTAGACACCGCCTGCGGGAACAACCACAACCTATTTGGCATGCAGCTTACTCGCTTCGAGGTGCAGGCAGCACGTTTGAACGGCGGATGTGTATTGAAGGCATCTATGAGCGATGGGTTCCGGTGCCTGATGCTCGTGGTGATCGCTTGGTGTTCGATTTTCTAAGTGAAGTGAAGGGCGTTGTCACTAACTCTGTTAGTAAGGTCGAACAAGAAGTTCGTGACGCAGATGCTACTGCTTGATGCTTGAGGTGATGGTCGGGACTATGTGAGTGCTCGGTATGCAAGTGGGAATGGTTGCGTCAGTGCTGATCGGTCATTAGTCGGCCTCCGGGTGCGGTTCGGTGAATTTTTTCCGGCATGTCTGCCGAACGGCTAGATTATCATTCTAATGACTGGATGATAGCAAGTTAGCCTTCATCATAAATTTAAACTTAGGAGAATCATGTTGTTCGAGCACATAAAAAAGCGAATCATTAAGGGACTAATAGATGAAATCAATTGCCTTGATCCAACCGAACTAGAATTAGTTGGCCATAGTGTGATAGAGATAATTGAGAATAGCAGGATGATCCACCACGGCATCAATAAGGATTACAAGCCGAGTGGCTATACGGTGGATACCTTTTCGAACGACTCCACCGTGATTGGTGAGTACAGCACGGATAGCAACTATTTCACGAACGTGGGGACAAAAGAAAATGCTAAGAAGGGGACGAAAGATAACCCTAAGTTTGAAAAAATCGAAAATGACATCACTCACGCCTTCAACCATAAGCTGCCGAACGGGCCAGAAAAGATTTATCTGATCACCAATCAGGAAGAACCGCCTTTGTTCCGTCAAAACTTTAACAAAACACAAGTCAGTCAATCTCATGGACAGATTGTCACGATCTACGATGCACGCGAGTTAGCTAAGATCATTTACAAACAGTCCACTGACAATAGTAATACTGCGTTGTTTTATCGAAATTTTTTCCCTGGCTTTTCTCAAAATTTTGATAACTACGAGTACTATGGAAAGATTCCAGCACGATGTGAAAAACATTGCTCGGATCAAAACATTATAAATATAATCAAGCAATATTACTCGACCAATAAGAACATCTGTACTCTTTACGGCTTGAGTGGATCAGGGAAAACACAAGCCGCGATCGATTTTATCCATCATGATGGTAACTCATTTGAAAATTACATTTGGATTGCTGGCGAAGACTGGAAGCCAGATACATCTCTAAGTGCCATTCAACGATCTCGGGGTGGCATATCGATCAACGTTGCAGGCATATTTAACTCCACCAAGACTATCCTTGTCATTGACAGTATTCAGCGGGGCATAGACAAGGATATCTTCCAAGAGCTCGAAGTCGGCTTTGCCAAAGGTGGTATTGTGCTGTGTACCTCTCAGGTAACTGTACCAGGAAGTCCCCTGTATTTGTCGATACCGACATTGTCTAAAGAAGTTGCGATTGAAATACTTGGCGAAGACTCGAATGTTCTGAGTGAAATTTGTGAACGCTTCGTCGAAGCTTGCCGTTTTTCTCCATTGATACTAGCTACAGCACGAAAGATTATTGAGCTACAGGATGTTCCTAGGAATGACCTGTATAACGAGATTCTCTTGCATCCAGAAGATGTTGACCAATGTGATGGCACTTCAATCATGAGGCGAATTCTCGGAAGGTTAGAACAGGGAAATCAAGATGCTCTAGTAAAAATCGCAAACTCTGGGTTGTCAACCCACGATTTTAACTTCTTGCGTCACTTTATTGGAAACAATAGGCTCGTCAATTTGCAACGATTTGCCATCCTTAAGTCTACCAGCACACCTGGTGTCATGAGTGTACATGACCTGATCTGCAAAGCCGTTCAAAGTGAGATCAATGGCAGCACTTTAGCACAAGAAATTGAGAGATACATTGAGAGATATACTGGCGAAATGATGCCAAGTGTCCTTCGGGAAATTCATTTAGGAGCCAAACAAATACATGAAGAACATATGCGGCGAGCTAATCATGAGCCAGACTGGCTTACCTACGCTCTTCTACAGAGCAATGGTGACATCAGAATGGGTATCCATGAACAAATTTACGCCAAAGGAATCAACTCATCTTCTAATCTTGCAACTGTGATGTGTATCATCGACGCAAAAGAGAGCTATGCCTATACGATAGAGGATCAGGAGCAGCGTAAAGCATATTACATGCAGTGTGCGGACGAATATCTAAGAGCTTTTCAAGCGTCCGCTGATGACAAAATTAAAGCCGAACTTCTGCACCACCGAGGAAAGGCATTACGGCGATACGGACAATTGGATGAAGCTCTCGATTGCTTCACCCAGCTTCATAGCTTTGAACCGAAATGGCACGCAACCTATGGGCAAATTGCCCATCTTGGAATTACACAAAATGTGGGTTCTCGCATCAAAAAAGAAGGAGAGAAGGCCATGTGTGCTCTTCTTTCCGACATGTTAGCTAGTGAATCTACAGTTCCCTTGCGTGTGTCTATGGCGGCTTTCGCTCGCTTACGCTCATATCGCAATATCATTGACAAAATTTCATCAAATTCAGATGACGTAAAGAAGCTTGCAAATATCTTAGCCATGTCTGCTCTTGAAGGGCTCGACCAGTTCTATGAGGCATTCGTCTCCTTTACGTCAATATTTGGATACCACTATAGCTCAATATGTGTAGAGCTTGCTGAGGCACTTCCAGAAATACTGGCCACATCACCAGAATCAGTTGAAAAGAAGCAATGGCAGAACGCATGTGAGGCACTTACAAATACCGCCATAGCCGCTGGTCGAGATGGTAGAGCCGAGCTTTCGAGACGGATAGCTCAATCCAGTAGTAATTTTGCAGATGCACTGAATGCTACAGATAAGCTTACAGCGTTTGTTACTCGCGCGATCGCAAAGGCATATACCACTGCGGACGCACCGCAAAAAGCTCTAGATGCAATAGCCAAAGTCCCTGCCGAAGCTGTTGATCACTGGTTGATCTACCAAAAATCAAAGGCGCAATTGGCTCTTGGTACAACAGACGAAGCCATAAATAGCGCGATTGATGCTTTAAAACTAGCACAAGAAGATAAAAATGTTCAGTCAAGACTGTCGATTTATCATGATCAACTCAGCCGATGCTATGAAAGCATAGGCAACTATCCGACAGCCATTGGCGAAGCCAAGACCGCATTTAATAAGTGCTCAGATAGCCAATACAAGAATGATCTTGCACAACGACTTGCATTATTGGAATCTCATGTAAGTTGATGTGAGTTGCTATGGGTTGGGGTTGGGGTTGGGGT
>JBAXQP010000148.1 GCA_037131655.1 bacterium
TTTCATTCCTGCGCGATCGAGGCCGGCAGTAATTTTCTCGATACTTTCGAGGTTCTCATTAATTGGGTCAAGTCCTGCATTAGTGACCAACCTGACATAGCAAACACGAATATTTCGTTCTTTCGCAGCGCGCACAAATCGGTCGACTATATCTGGTTCTGTGAGGGTATCCCCTTCAGCAGAGGAGACACTGTGCACGCGGACGGTTTGAAGCGGTAACAAATTAGTTAATTTCGCATCGCCTGCCTGCTTCCCAAACTCGATAGCCCCATAGTTAATGCCGAATTCCTTCATTATTTCGGAAGTTTCTTTAATCGCATTTCGTGCGCCTAACATCTGATTACCAGAGAAAATAACGGTTCTTATTCTAAGATCGTGAAGTTGGCTAAGGGTGAAACGAATTATTGACGGGACATCGCCGAGTGAGTTTGAGACACGTCCGAAAGGTTCAAGTTTTGACTCAAGAACAGTATGCACAACTAAAGGATCAACTCCAAGACTTAAGTTGCTGATTGCTAGATAGGATGCAGGAACATAAATACGGCCGCTTGGTAAATCGAAAACAGTTTTAGTTTCGGAAGAGATAGTATCTGATACTTTCAACTTGGCTTTAACTGCCAATTCACATCTTTTCGAGATTTCTATGGGGACTTTTAGAAAAGTTACTCCTGGTACTTTAGGATTGGGAGCTTCCATCCAAATTGTGCCATTAGCTACCAATGACGCAATAGTATCTTCAGGAACTGCAACGGCGCTTATTCCGTTTGTATGGAACTGCTCCATTAACCTTTCAATCGATTCGCCGGATACTCCTGATAACTGCTGTAACTCAGTGTAGTCTATCGTCAAAGCCACTGAGCGGTTGCGCATTTCTATTCGGTATCGCTGTAAACCTGCATAGGCGGCGAACAAGCCTGAGATAATCAGCAGTCCGATAATAATTCGTTTGTTCATAGGTTGCTCATTCCTTAGGAGGAAGCACGGTACGGTCTTCTTCAATTTCATCAACATTTGGGCTGCCGGTGCAACCTTACATGTTTCGTTTTAGTATGAATACGCCAGCCAGGAAAATTATTGCAGATATCATACCAGCGATAAAACCACCGATATGCGCCAAATATGCAACTCCTGGCTGGAAAGCTAAAAGCTGTAATAGGAACCATTGTCCGAGAACAATTACAGCAGGCAGCTCACCCGGCAAGAAAACATAAAACAGAGGCCAAATTCCCCCGATAGTTGCTTTAGGGAAGAGCAGCATGTATGAACCCAAAACTCCGGCAATCGCTCCGCTGGCTCCGACAGTTGCAACTGCAGGATCTGAGGAAATTAGTAAATGAAGCGATGCTGCTGAAACACCCCACATTAAATAGAGAGTTAGAAATGCGGTGCGTCCGTATCTTACTTCTACCCTGTTGCCGAAAAGCCATAGGTACCAAATATTGCCGATAAGGTGCCAAAGGTTGGCATGCATAAACATTGAAGTGAATAAGCTTAACCAAACCGGCCGCGGACTGCCTACTCGAAGTAAATCACCCGTGAACTCAATCGGCATAAAGGAGAAGAAGTTCGAAAAGTGCAGAGAAGGTGCAGCAAATGGGTTGAATTTGCGGCTGACAAGAAAAATACTTGCGTTTATAATAATAAGCGCGACAGTTACTATCGGAAATGTTTTACAGGGGTTGTCGTCGCGGATTGGAATAAACATACATAATCCTCTTGTGTAAGTTTAGCACGCGTGTGGTAAATCTGACTATAGTTTATGCTTCTTTCGAAGGTTTATTGATCGGCTTGTTGTATGCTGTCAACTCTGACAACCATTACCGTGCAGTTATCGCTTCCGCCATAATCGAGCGCTTTTTGCACCAATTTTACGCTTGCAGGTGAGGGAGCATTCTGGCTAATTATTTCTGCGATTTCCGCTTCAGACAAGTGATTGGTGAGACCATCTGAGCATAAAACGAAGAGATCCCCCTCTTTCAAAAGCTCTTCATAGACATCGACTTCCACTGTCGCTCCTGCGCCGCACGCTCTGGTTATTACGTGTGCAAATGGGCTCATTGAAGCATCCTCTTCGGTCATCAAGCCACGATTGACCTGTTCGGCAACCCATGTATGGTCAAGCGATACCTGCCGTATTTGTCCCTCCCGATAGAGATAGCAACGGCTGTCCCCTACATGAGCGATATAGGCGGTCGATTGGCAAAGGAGGAGGGCGGTGACGGTCGTTCCCATCCCTTCACGTTCGCGGATGGTCTGGCCGACTTCATAGATATAGCGATTAGCCTCTTGAATTGCTTTTCGCGCCGCATCGACAGGATTGGCAGTAATAGGGCCGAAATATTCGGAGATAAAAGTCTTGCAAGCGAGTTCGCTGGCAATCTGGCCGGCAGCATGCCCACCCATCCCATCACAAACCATGTAGAGTTTGCCGCGAGCGGCGAGCAGCTCAGATTCGTTAGGTTCGTAAAAATCAAACTTGTCTTCATTATGATCGCGAACCTTCCCCAAGTCAGTCTTAGCGCCAAAAGTAACCTCTGGGAAAACCTCTAAAGGAGGAATCTCATAAGGTACTAAATCAGAACGTTCAAAACGGGCTGTTATTTCTTCTTCAATAAGAATAGGTTTCCCACAGCTTATGCAAAATTGCGCTTCGTTAGGGTTTGCCTTGCCGCATGACGAGCATGTCATTGATTGTCACTCTCACCCGCTAGTGTATCTGTATCTGATTGCACTACATGATCGGGCGAGACAACAGGTTCGAATTGAACAGCAAAAAGGACTTGCCCGAAAGTAACTTTATCTCCGTCTTTAACTTGAGTTCTGGCATTTTGCGGTAATGGTTCCTCGTTGAGTTGTGTCCCATTGGAGCTGCCTATGTCGGTGACATAAAGTTCGTTGCCAACCAGTTCGAGTGTGCCATGAAAGCCTGATACATACGGATTTGCGATGACTATATCGTTATCAGGTTTCCGCCCAACAGTGCTGCTGCCGGGCTTGATTTCAAATACCTGATTTAAAACCGGATCAGATAAATTGGTGATCGTTACATTTAGTGATGCGGCAACAACTTGAGGGGTTGATTCTTCAATTGATTGAGGGACAACAGCTTCAACAAAAGGGATCTCCGGCTGAACTTCCGGAAATGAAACGACTGGCGTTTCAACTGTCGGGTCAGGAAATGGAGCTAATTCCGGTTCAGTTACAACTACTTTGGCCTCAGCAACTTCTTCAGGAATGTTCACCACTAATGCAACACCACCGAACTCGATTTTTGCACCGGAAGTAAGTTTGACCCTTTCGCCGGGTTTGACTTGTTGACCATTTACTTTTGTGCCATTGGTACTGCCGGGATCCTCAATAGTGATTTCAGTATCGGTAACTGTTATTTGAGCATGATGTCTAGAAACCCGAGAATCTGCAAGGAGAACATCTGCATTCTCACGCCCGACTGAGTTGGTTCCTGGTTTAAGCAGGTACTCACGTCCCCAAATCACATCAGTAAGCCTCGGAACGCTCTGTACTTCTGAGGGCATCTCTTCAGAGACAGCGCTGTTTAGTAAAAAGCCGCATTCCGTACAATACATCTCACCGGGGGGAGTATGCTGTTTGCAGACAGGACACTGAACAGGCGTAATCGCTTGAGTTGTGTTAGTCTGTGGAGCCATTAACTGAGTGCGATCAGCGGCAATCACCGTTGCTTCAATCGGTTCTTGCACTTGCGCTATCACATCTTCAGGAATATCGGGCAAATCAAATCCGTGTTTCTCCATTTTGTTCACCTATATCTTAACTTCGTTTCTGGGTTTTGCCTTGTTCTAGTGTTAATTTGGTACCGATAAGGGTTTTTTCAACATTGCCGACATCACCGCGTTGGAGGTCTCTAATGGCTTGCGCTACCTCTTGAGCTTCCATAGTCCGGCCTTGTGAAACCAGTAACTGTTGTGTTTTTTGAAGCTCCAGCGCCATTGTTGCGGCGGAAAGTTGCTGGGTCTTCATCCCCATCATCGTGCGCTCTAAGCTCTTGGATGCTTGAGCTACTTCGACTTCTTGAGCAACCCGTGGGTCTTGAGGAATGTTTAACTTGAATGTATCCGAAGTGAAATCAATCACCACATCTTGCACGACTTGTTCCTGACGGTTTGTCACTGAATCCTCATAGGTTAGGGTGGCTTTTGCTATTCGGAAAGTGCCAACAGGGTGATTGGGGAATTCCAATTCCATCACCGTATCGACCCGGCTTCCGCGTTCAAGATCAACCAGACCAATTTCAAATGAGCGCCCAGTCATTGGCACTTGATTATTATAGACTTGTCGAATTTGAACCCATCGTGAGAAATCAAGCTTGAGGCGAAGATTTCGACCGACAACCGTCATCATCCTTTCGAGTTCTTTTCGGAAGACTTCAGGAATAAGTTCCGGTCTTTGAATGTAATAATAGTTGCCCCCGCTTCGTCGGGCGAGACCTGCGATAAGTTCCTCATTATATTCCGGTCCAAAACCTAGCGCCGTACAAGTAACCCCATTATCCTTTTTTGTAGCTACTACGTTCACTATTGAATTAAAATCTTTAATTCCAGCAGTTGGTTCTCCATCAGTGAGCAGCAATAATCTGGATAGTCTGCCTTCGTTAGGGACAGAAAGCAATTGCTGAACGCCGAGTGTCAAACCATCGAAGATATTAGTTGTATTGCCGGGTTCAAGCCGTTAGTTGTGTTCTTTAACAAGCTGCTTATTGACCACACGGCGCGGCGGCATCAGCACTTCCACTGTTTCTTCGAAGGTAACGATTGAAAGCACATCATTGGGGTTTAATAAGTCAACGACATAACCGCATGCTTGTTTGACATAGTTGAGAGGCTCTCCTTCCATCGAACCGCTTCGGTCAATGACCAGGCAGAGATTTAATGGTAGACGACCGGCTCCCATTGTGGCACCGCTTGCGCTAACTTCGACTAGATAAGCTTCGCGAGCTGGTCCATTTGCGGCTGCGACTGGTCTTCCAGGGATAACTTGAAGGCTAAGCGCCCGCCCTCCGACTTCGCTACCGGGAACCATCTGTGTTCGCCCAAGGTCATCAACAAATGGTTGCGCTCCACCAGGTACCGCTTGGGTGCGATTAGGATCGGGTATTTTATTCGGGTCAAATCGCTGCGTCTGTTCCATCGTTATCTCCTACGGTTTGTTTCAAGCAACCCTAAATGAAGTACTTCCTACACGAATTGTATCGCCTGGTTTGAGTGGTTGGCGGCTAATTTGCAAACCATTAACAAAAGTGCCATTGGTACTTGTTTCGTCGTAAATTGTTAGCTGTCCCGATTCTATTGATATTCGAGCATGAAGTCGGCTTACGGTCGAATCATAGGTCATCGCAACTTCGTTGGTCGCTTCTCTTCCCAATGTAATACCGGATAGTGAAATAGGGAAGCGCTTTCCCGCCAAAGGGCCATCTACAGCGGTTATAACTACTGAATCGGCCTGTGGGACGACTGTTGGTTCATTTATCATCCCAGGGGCTGGTGCAGCTCCAACAGTACACCCGCAAGCTCCCATCACATTTTTCTTCTCACCACAGAATGGACACGCATCGGGAGCAACCGGTATCGGTTTAGACTGCGGTGATCGTTGAACATCCTTCACCGCAACTTTATCTCTGCCCACTTTTTCGTGGAAGACAAGATTAAAGCTGCCGATAAATATCTGGTCGCCATCTCGTAGATAAGATGATTGAATCCTTTGCCCATTAAGCACGGTACCTTGAGGAGTACCGTTATCTACGAGAGTATAAACTTCTCCCTGCTTTTGGATTCTAGCGTGTTGTGGTGTGACATTCATGTCACCGAAAAGGGGGATATCCGAATTCTCAGCTCGACCGATAGATGTGACTTCCGTATCTACAATAAATTCTTTGCCTTCATTGCGTCCTAATACAACACGAACCCACGCCTGCTTCGCTATCATCTCAATCAGCCCAATAAAGAACCCAATGGCACCGCCCATAATAGTAAAACCGATCGCTCTACTGAAAATGCCGATTTCTCCACTGCCATTCGAAAAGTTATTTGGATTGAGCATGTATTGAAAATTTACAGTTAATTGGCCAATGATGTTGAATAGAAACCCACCTATAAATCCGCCGATCGCACCACCAATAGCTCCTTGAAATGCACGTTTACTTGAACGTGCTGCAAGACCTTCAGCAAGTCCTAATCCAGCCCCAAAAACAGTCCAAGCAAACCCGCGTGCAAAGAGTTGCCAAACAAAACTAGTAAAACCTAGACCACCCTGGTTCTCAGTACCACCAAGCAAGGCAAATACCGTGGAACCAAGAAATATTCCAACTGGTCCGCCAATAAGTCCTGCTAAAGCGCCAAGAATTCCACCTTTCCATGTTTGGTACATGGAACCCTTAGCCCATCCACTTGCCAAACCGATTAAACCGCCAATACAGATACCGACGATAACTCCGGTAAAAAAGGTATTGATATAACCTTGATATACGCTGACGTTAGGGTCACTTAAATGTAACATATCGTGGATCGCCCAACCAAGCAATCCACCCAGTCCTCCGGCTATTAGTAAGTAAAAAAGTCTAGAGATCATATGTTTGTTTCTAATGCGAAGTTCGCGCTATCCTTCCAGCTTAAACTTACTCATCCCAAACTGAACCGTATCACCAGGGCGAACTACACATTCTCCAGTAATTTTTACGTCGTTTACGAATGTGCCGTTACTGCTTTCGAAATCTGTTAGCGTATATGCGCCAGCTTGACGCGCTAGTTGGGCGTGGCGGCGGCTTATGGTTGAGTCATTATTGAGGGTGACGGTATTACCTGGCTCCCTGCCGATTGTTACGAGATCATCGTTCAAGTCGAATGATGTTCCGGCATAGCTTCCTTGAAGGCCGAAAAGACGCGGTTTACCCGTTGAGCT
>JBAXQP010000149.1 GCA_037131655.1 bacterium
CACCTGAAGTATTCAAACCTACAAACAAAAAGATGGGAAGGTAGCGATAGCTCCCCTCATGTGCGGTTGCTCCAACTTGCACCGAACCGTTTATTGCCCCAGCAATCGCCCGAGTGCTTGAAAACACCGCTCCCCATGTCATACCCTCAAGCCGTTCGCCATCAGCCCACTTTAAGAGTGGAATATCCTGTTCACTGACACGAATCAGAGCGATATTGAGAAGTTCATCGATCGCATAGACATCCGCATCAACGATACGGCCATCTGAAAGGATAGCGGTCAGTTTTTGAGCGCCCAAAACTTCATTCGCTGGCACTAACACAAGCGGCCAGTTCTCAACTGCAGCTACTGCAAAGCCCAAGCAGTTTCGATAAGTTGGCTGAACAGCTAAAAAAGGACCTGGTTGAGTTAGTTGGTTGGATTTGAGAGGCTTGGCAGGGATTTCCGCAATCAATCTGACAACAGATTTAGCAACCCGATTCAGCACCTCCTGGTTCGGCTGATTGCCTTTAGCCATTTGAAGAAGTTGCTGTGATATACCATAGCCTGCAACACAAGCTGAGCAGGCGATTATGGTCACGATAAGCTTAATTAGACCAGATGATCTCACTACCATCACGCTCCCGCGCACCATTTTCGCCAGAAGCGTCGTCATTCACATTAATCTCGGTTACCTTATTGTCCAATGGCTGAGCATTAGGCGAGGTGGTAAAACCAGAGGCGCTTGCCTTGTTGACCTTATCTAGCGGAGAACTGCCTGCATTTGCATTTCGTTCGGGAACATCCCGATTGACCTTTGGCTGAGCATCTCCATTAGTACTGGAGGGATTGCTCACGCCATTATCGACAGTATAGTCGTGATTGCGATTATGATTCTTTACGGTTACCGTCGGGTTAACAGTTGATGGTAAAAAGTCTAAAGGAGTTGCTCGAACAACTTTCGGCGCCGGCGTTGGGCTTATGGCGACGATATTGGTAGGAGTTGGGCCTACGGCAAAGCGCAGCAGTACAAACACCAAGACACCAAATGCAACAGGGGCTAAAGGCCACAAAACGTGGCTAGCCCTGCGATTCTGGCGATTATTAAGATACACCGGTGTATCAAGACGATTTCGAAGTGATTCCCATGACACCGAACAATTCGGCTTGGCTACTTGACGAACTTCTTCGATCCAATCGCTCATGCGATAGTAACTTTCAATCTCTGCGGCGCATTTCATGCAGCTTTGCGCATGTCTCTCGATAAACCACACGAGAATGGTGTTGAGTTCGTTCTCAGTATATGACGGGATCAAGGGACGTATTACGCGACAAGTCATAACGACGATTCCTCCCCAAGTAATGGCGCTAATCGATCTCGCAAGGCGCGTCTGGCTCGGAGCACTCGCAGCTTGGCTCCTCCAACTGTGCAATTCAGTGTTTCAGCAATTAACTGGTAGTCCTGTTCTTCAAAATCACGTAAGATCAGCACTGTTCGGTGATGAATTGGAAGCGCTTGAAGGGCAAGATGAACAGCTCGCGCTCGGCGATCGCCTTCAAGTGAATGAAGGGGATCAGTACTGTGATCTTCGGTCATCCATGTTAAGCCATCGGTTGCTTGCTGCTGAAGTAGTTGGCTACGACGCGATCTCATTCGAGCGCGGTCGGTGCATAAGTTAGCGGCGATCCGCATTATCCAAGTGGTAAATCGACACTCTTCACGAAAACGATGAAGACTCTCGAAGGCGCGGACAAAGCTCTCTTGAGTGAGGTCATCTGCGTCATCTTGTCTTCCGCCCATCTGATAGATAAAGCGATAAACAGTAGCTCGATGGCGCACAAATAACGCCTCGAACGCTGCCATATCACCCCTACGAGCATGAGCGACGAGTAACTCATCTTCAGGCTCATAAGGTCGATCAAGCTTGGCTTTTGTTAACGTGACAGCTCTGGCTTCCACAGGTTGCGTTTCCTTGCGATGAAATAGATCTGAAAACATTGACGCCTTTACCTACTACAGGTTACGAACAAACTACTTTAATTGTACAACACATTTCATTATTCGGCAATACGCAACTTGGCTTAGACAAGCGCTAACTCATCTTAATACTACCCTAAGTGGTCTCAAAAGTAAGTTCCTGGTAGTCCTTCCAGTTTATTTAGACCAAGCTCATCCCAACAAAGTTCCGACCATTTTAATACGGGGTTTTTGGGGAAAGGCGTTAGGTGAGAGGTGATCGAGGCACATGGCATTCCTCACAATGACAAAGAAATTCGATGTTTAGCTACCGAAGCATCGAATTTCTTTGTAGGAGCAGTCCTAACCAAAGTTAGTGAGATGACAATTCTATTGAATGGCAGTTTCGCCTTCGTCACCAGTTCGGATGCGAAAGGCATTCAGAATCGGGATGAGAAAGATCTTGCCGTCGCCAATCTCTCCGGTTCGCGCTACATTCATAATGGCTTCAGCAACTGCCTGCGCGCGGTCGTCGGTGACAACGACTTCAATCTTAACCTTGGGAAGAAGGTTAATCGTATATTGCGATCCGCGATAGGTTTGAGTAACGCCATGCTGACGACCAGCTCCACGCACCTCGGTGATTGTCACCCCTGTGACACCCATTTCATCTAATTTTGTTTTTATATCGTCCAATTTCTGCGGACGAACCATAGCTTCAACCTTTACCATTCCAGCCTCCGGTAAACCGTTGCTTAGTGCATATTCCTATAGGTTGTACCCTGATTCACATAATGTTGTCAGGGATACCTACTTGATTTATAGACCTTTGTTGAAACAAAATTTCAAAAAGATGCGAGAATAAAGAAGGATTTTTGCAAGAAACATCCAATAGTATGATTGGTGAACAAAAGGATAGGTATAAGCAATAAGATTCCCTATCCCGATTCTCAATTGTTTAACCAAAAAGAGAGGTCAAGATGAAAATCATCCGTTTCAGTAAAAGTCAAAGCCGTTGCCATCAGAATGGCGTTCAAATGAGAACCGGCAAGTTTCAATGGCATGCAAGATTTAGCGCCTTAATTGTGGCAATCATGCTCATGCTGATTATCGGGACTGCTAATTCCGAAGAAGTTGTCAAACGGTCCGCTGATGATGCAGCGAGTCTACTGCCCGCCAACTCCTGGCTGGTAGTGACTATCGATACGGCTGCTTCACCGGAAAGCGCTACAGTGCTCAACCGTATTGGTGAAGCCCTTAAACGCGAAGGACTTGACAAAAAAATAGCCGAGGGTTTTAGCGAAGGTCTCGAAGACCCTACTTTTTTCAAAGAACTGTGCCCATTTTTCAAGAACAGCATTGCTTTCGGAATGTGGGGAGAGGCGAAAAAGGATCCTTCCTTTGCTTTTATAGCGACCGTATCAGATCCGACTGGAGTTGAAACCTTTCTCAAGAAAAAAGGGATAGCTCAACAAGAAGGCGGAGGAACGATTTATAAGTTTAAAGCTTTAAATTCCTATATCGCTCTAGCCGGAAATTATCTAATACTTGCCAGCAAACCCGGCGTTTTTACTTCATTAACACGAGTTTTTGAAGGTAGCGACAAATCGGTTGTCGATTCACCTCAATTCTGTGAAGTTCGAAATGGCATGCCAAAAGACGCCTCAGTCTCGGTCTTTCTTGGCGGATCAATTTTTGAGATGATGGGCGAGCTTTCCAAATCTGATCAGGCGGCTGCATGGATGTCCAAACAATTTCACTGGATGGGTTATGCATATACTCTTAAAGATGATGGGGTTCGGATGAAGGGGCTGGTCACATTCGGCTCACCCAACTTCAATCCCTACGCGTCTGTCAAAGAAATGCCACCGCTCAAACTGGAAACTCTAAACAAACTTCCGAGTGGGGCATTCGGATTTTTCAGCATCTCCAAGCCTAGCTTGTACTGGACAGACATGGCAAGAGCGCTTGCAAAAGATCCAATGACGCTAAAATCGTCTCTAGAAGAAGTCAGCAAGTTTGAGAAGACAACCGGAATGAACTTGCTTCAAGACGTTATGCCGGCATTTAATGGCGAAGCTTATGCCGCGATCTATCCGGGACCTAAACCTGATTTCATCCCTGATATGCTGGTTGTTATGGGAACAGAAAACGATGCCAAACCCGGCAAGCTTGTGCCGATTATTGTCAATTCCATTCAAACAAAACGCCTTCAAAAATGGATGGGCACAAAGATTTACATGGCTGCCTTTAAGAAAGGCGGCACAACCATTTACAAGTTAAACGGACCTGTAAAAGCCACAAAAATAAATCCTGTAATTGATGATTTATTACCACCTGGTATTCAGAAAGCGATGTTCTTAGCTCAGTTAGGCGATTCGCTTGTAATGAGCACTTCACTAACGCTAATTGCACAAACGCTCACGCTCCAAGCCGATAAATCCCTTGCACATGACCCAGAGATTAAGAAAATGCTGGCGATGATGATGCAAGACTCGCAGGAAGTGGGGCTAATTGATATGCGCGCCATATTTAACGAGATATTCAAACAATCCGGCCTATTGACCAGTGATACGACCAAAACGCCTACTGACCCATATCTTATCAAAATGGCTGAGTTTGCAAGGAAATTTACTGCTTCATTTACAGGGCCGTTTATCATTAGCGGGCGCATCGATACGGGCTTTAAAGTCAGCGAAGGGGTTTTCCCATTCGATTGGGAAACGAATATCAGCGCATTGGGGACAGCAATCTTTGCGAACCCAAGTCCACCAGAACCTACAGCCCCTCCAATCATCAACTAATCCCCTACACCTCAGAGCAAGGGATTTCTACTCTAAAAGCATTAAGGCCGTGCGAGAAACGCACGGCCTTAATTACTTATTCAAACTACTGCCCAACGGTCAGGGAAGCAGACAAAGGTCGTATCATAACAGGGGGACGGCCCCATTTGCGCACATACTGGAAAGCAGGAACTAAGTTGTATGGGATCATCCCTGACACATGCTCTTCGTCAAACGAGTAGGCTTTCTTCTGGACAGCTTCCGCTCTATCCGGTAATTTCGCTTTTTGCAAAATCGAGGCGGAGGCAATATATACCCACGCGCGGTTCGAACCTAGCTTTAACGCTCCATCAATGTACTTGACCGCTTCTTTAATTTCATTATTAGTAGCAAGGGTCAACGCCTGGCCGATAAGCGCATCGGCTGAGTTCTCCCGGGTCGTCACTGCTATCTGGAAATAGGACTTAGCGTTAATGATAAGGTCTGTATAACCTTCAATATGCATATCACGCAAATTCTCATAGCCGCGCTGTATATAGAGTTCAACCATAGCAGGCTCTTGGAACACTGCTGATCGGAAAGCTTCTCTGGCCCTATCCCAATCTCCCATCTCCCCATAAGCGACCATCTGGTAGTAATAAACTTCGGGATAGGTGAAATTATCGTTGATCAAGCTTGTGGTTAAGGCGATGACTGAAGGCCAATTGTGTTTCTGACAAGCTAAGTATGCCTGAGCCAGTTTGATGACGGGATTACTGCCATTTATTTTGGCTGCGGCTTGGATTTCTTTGTCAGCAACCGCTTCGTCGCCTTCCAAAGCGCCTACCACTGCCAGTACAGAATGGGTGTACTCGTCATCAATCCCTCGCTTAACCATTTGATTCGCTATTCGAGAGGCATCGGTGACTTTCCCACTACAAAGATAAGCATAGGAAAGTCGGTTGAAGTTGAGGGTATCTTTTGGGTTCTTGAGCGTTAAATCTTTCAGCGGTTGCCAAGTTAATGAATAATTGCCCACCATCCACTCCAACTCGAATAATCGCGAAGGGTCTTTATCGGTCTTGGCGGCTTCAATTTGGATATCAAGTTGCTTCTGTCGGCTCTTAACCGCTTTGATAAACTTATCTTTTTCTTCGTCTTTGCTTTTGGCATTAAAAGCATCGCGAAGAAGCACTTGAGTCATAAGTTCGATGGCTTCAATGTTTTTCGGCTCAGAGAAAAGCGCTTGCTCTAAGTTTAGACGAGCATCCGGAATATTGCCTTTGCCAAATTGAGCGCGCGCCAATAAAAGTAGCGCTGGAACATAACCTTCTTGAACCTTCAGAGCACAACGGGCTGAAAGAATAGCCTCATCCCACTTCGATTCGTGCAATAAATCACTTGTTGCTCCGAGAAAATAATCCATACCCTTTGAGATATCGTTATCAATCTTTATGTTGTATAGGAATTTCTCAGAAAGGCCGTCATCGGTATTAACTGCAACCGTTAAGACGTGATCGCCTTCTTTTTCGGCAACCGTATCCCAGTTGTACTCGTAAGGAGTACTCTGGTCCACGTAACGCACATCATCATCAACATAGAAAGTAACGCTTATCACCGTTAAGTTGGTTACAACGGTAGTGCTAAGGTTCACGACACCTTTAACGGTGCTCTTATCCTGAAAGTTTATTTCCAGTTTGGGCTTGACGGCAAAAGCTGTCAAGCAAATGACCAACAGGCCAATTAAAGCCAAAATTCTGTACGAAGACATTAAAGATCATCCTCTCATACAAGGTTTATTGATACGAGTATCTCTGCAACATCCTGATTATGATGCATGCTAGTACATTCCACTCGAACGTACTTATAAGATTACCCGCAACTAAAGACGAATAAGGGCGCGTGATGTTAGCACAAGTGTGGAATTAATACTTATAATGAAGAGCGGAATGTCGGCTTTCAATAGATTTCAAGTTCGGTGAAGTTCATCTTATTTCATCTTCAACTCTACTGAAAGATACTTGGGATCGATGTCCCTGGTGCGTTAAGTCTATTGAAATCGATGTCCCTGAGCAGACTATTCGAGTGTTCCTGCAACATGACCAAAGCGCTACCTGGAATTGTCCCGAGTGCGATAAGATCGTCACTTCCCTCTGTGTCAACATGTATGAAACAGCCATCTCTGTCTAATTAGTGTAGAGGG
>JBAXQP010000150.1 GCA_037131655.1 bacterium
GGAATGATAGGCTTTACCACTCTCATATCCGATCACTTAGGACGACTGATTAGGGATTCCGATGCTTCGGTAGCAGAGCGAAGCGGCGCTGCCGGAGCTTTTCCGGAAGACCCTTCGACTGCGCTCAGGGTGACGTGAGTTTTGATTGTAGGGGCAGGGCAAGCCCTGCCCCTACATCCGAAAAGAAAGATTCAGGAGTTGGCGCTGCGAAGAACTCGATATTAAATCTGGCGAAGGATATAATAGAATTATGAACACAATTGTTATTTGCCTTGATACGCTTCGGAAGGATGCTTTGGGATGTTATGGGTCGGATTGGGTGATGTCGCCTTGTATTGACTATTATGCCAAGCGGGCGGTGCGATTTGATTCGGCTTATATCGGTTCATTTCCGACGCTGCCGATGCGTAACGATAGCTTCACGGGTGCGATTAATTGGCCCCATTATGGGTGGGAGAAGCCGAAAGCTGACCAGCCGAAGTTTTCGGAGATTTTGAAAGAGGCAGGTTACTTCACCGGACTAGTCGTTGATACAGAACATATGATTGGCGCCGGATTTCCCGACCACTTCAATGAGTGCCATTTCATCAAGAAAGATGTGGATGACGGCATTAAGCCGGAGGATATCGTGGTGCCCGTTCCGCGCGAGCATTATCGGTCGAACTCGTGGGGATTTCTTAGCGATCGCATGGCAACCTCGCATTATCGGCATGAGGAGGACTGGTTCGTCGCCCGAACCATGATGCGGGCATGTCAATGGCTCGAAGACAACTCCGCGCGTGACAAGTGGTTCTTGTGGGTGGATACGTTCGAAATCCATGAGGATTGGCGGGCGCCTCAGTACTATACCGACCTCTATGCCAAAAATTATACCGGCCCCGATTACACCTATCCGAGTTATGGTTACACCGACATCTATACCCCTGAAGCCCTTCAGCACATAAGAGATTGTTATGCCGCCGAAGTGACGCTCACTGACCGATGGGTCGGCCATTTGCTGAGGCAGATTGAGCTGATGGGTCTGTTTGAAAACACGTGCGTGATCCTTTTGTCCGACCATGGAATGTACATCGGTGAGCGCAATCGCTGCGGCAAGCACACACTCATCGATTCTGATCCGTGGCCAATGTACGAAGAAATCAGCGCTCTACCGCTCCTCATTTGGACCCCATCCGAAAATGCGCCCAAAATCAGCAACGCTCTTTGTCAGCCCGCAGACATCTTTCCGACGGTGCTCGATCTCGCCGGAGTATCTTCGCCTCCAACTGACGGCAAATCATGGAAGTCGGTGCTGAATGGCGAATCAGATACCTGCCATGAGACCATATATTCAACCCGGTTTCATGAGATTATTGAACCTACCGACAGGGAAAATTACCCACCAGTAACGATCGCCACACCAACCCATACGGCGATACTGTATACCGGTTCAAAAGAAGCAGAGCTTTATGACCGCAAAACGGACCCAAATCAGACCCGCAATATAGCTAAAGCTAACCCTGAAGTGATTAAAAAGCTCCAAGCCGAACTCATAGCCTTCTTAAATGCCCATAATGCCGGTGAAGATTACGCTCAAGCATATCTGTAAAAGTGGCGTTTAAATACATATTAGGCAGTCTGGCGGTTTTATCAGCCAGACTGCCTAACTGATTTATTCTTCGTAGACTACATGTTCGCCAGACAAACTTCTTCCAACACTTCGCAGGCCGCTTCGATGTTTTCTAATGGGTAGGCGGGTTGGACTTCGAACATGATCATGAAGCCGCCTTTGGGATCGTTTAGCATATTGACGGCGTGTTTGATGTAGGACTTGACCTCAGCGGGGGTGCCAAAGGGCATAATGACTTGTTGGTCGAGGTCGAGTTTAAAGCAGACTTTACCAATGTAAGTGTCGCGGATGCCTTCAAGCGTGTTGGCGCGGGATTGGGGGTCGTGGAGGGTCATGCCGCATTCGATAAGCTCATCAACTAGCGATAGCAGATTGCCGTCACAGGAATAATAAACGTGCGCTCCCCCTTGCCGACATGCTTGCCAGATGGTTTTGTACCAGGGTTTGACATACTTTCGAAATGCCGCTGGGCTGATCATCGGTCCACGCTGGGTTCCAATGTCACCATGGAAATTTATCACATCCACCCCAGCACCCGTGAACTTTTCTATCTTCTTCAGGTTATAGTTTTGAACCATCTGGATTAGCTCAGGCAATCGGGGTTCGTCGGTGGCAAAATCCATCATTAAATTCTCGAATCCACGGAGGGCATAGAGGAGGTCAAAAAGGGTTCCCCCATAACCCATGGTCAATTCCCCACGCGTTTTATTCTCAGCAACATTGCGCTTATGTTGTTCCCAATCTGTGCCGCTAATCGGATCCGGCGCTTGGTAATTATCAAATGCGCTCCAGTCGGCTAAGGGATGACCTACACACTGCCCAAGCAGACCGGTTTGTAGGTTATGCCAAACACACCCCCATTCATCGGTGTAGTATTCGCCTTCCGTATAGGCAGGTTCAAAATTGTTCCAGTTATAGCTGCCGCGTTCGTAGTTGCCGAATATCTTTGGGTGGCGAATGTAAAGGTCTTCCAAATCCTCCCGATACTTAGCCCAAGTCGCCCTCAAAGAATTAGCGCCCACCGGTATCCATTCCGGATACCGAAATTCAATCGCCCGCAGAAAATTTTCACGATCACTAATTGGCATGCTTGAACCTTACCGCAAACCTTCGAGCAGATTCAATATCGATGTGACTTTGAATGGGAAGAATGAAGTTAGGCAGGTTACTCCTTCTTCGCCTCGGCTTTTACATAGAGCTCTTTGGGGGCGGAGGTGTAGAATTTGAACATGGCGGGGCAGAGCCAGCCTTCGATAGGTGGATTGTCGAGGCGATAGTAGTTGCCGGTTTTATCGCCTCTCAGCCATGTCAGTTTGGCTTGATAGTTGGGAAAGGGTTGAGCGGAGAAAGTCAACCGGAAGCCCTTCTTGGCATCTGGGATGTCTTTGACCAACGCATTAATCATCTCAGGCACACCAGCGATAAACGGTTCTTTATTAAGCCCGGTATTGGGGTCATCGAAGACCCATGTAGCGCTATACCAATAGGGTGCGATGACAAATATCGAATTGCTGGAAGGCCCCGCTTGGTATTTCGGTTCATAAAGAACTCGCCATCCGATAGCAGCAGCCACTAAAATAAAAAATAAGCAAAGAAGAACCACCCAACGCACTTTTCCTGCATTTAACATAATCTAATCTCCTTGATGATTTTTTATCAATTCAAAAAGGCCGATTAATTCTATTTTAACTCTTCCAAGTATAGCTCGGCGGTTTCTACTATTTGTTCGAACCAACAACCTTTGGGACAGACCATGGGGAGCCACCAGGCGGTGGGGCGGTGGTCGGGGTGGGTTAGCCCTTCGCTTGAAAGGATGGCATTGCGCACCAGGTGGATGCGGGCAAGCTCTGCTTCACGGACGATATTTCGTCGTCTCTCACGCATCTTAATCGCTTCAGGATTACGCTCGCGCTCTTCTCTTTCCTGTCGAATTCGCATGATCTCATCGTGGGCTGCCGCTCTATCTTTAAGAATTGACTTTAACCGGTCATCGAATTTGATCTTTCGCATCGCTTCAATCGAGGCAATCTCCATCTCAATTGGGTTCAAATCGTTAAATTCAGTTAGCTTCAGTTGAAGCGGTTGGAGGATCGCTCGGAAATTATCGCCCTTTTCTTTCTCCAATTCGACATACTCTCGCTTGTATCGACGGATGCGATCGTAAAGTTCGTTGATATACTCTTGTCCCTGTTTCTGCTTGGAATGGCGCTGGCTTAGCTCTTGCTGAAGACGGCTATACTCATCCGCCAAAGTTTCCCAATGACCTCCAACTAGCTCCTGGAGAGTACTGATCAGGTCGCGAATTCGGTGGGTTTTTGAGATTCGAGCCAATACCTGCTTCTGAGTTTCAACGACTGCCTCCCAACGATGAGCAAAAGAACTTGAACTGATTTCTTTCTGCCCGAACGTCTCCGTCAGATGTTCAGGCAGTTGGAACCATGTGCTCGGAACGGTCAGTGAATCCCATGTGTGATATTTGACCCTTAAAATAGGATTACTATTCAAATTAATGCCATTTGCAGCTAGAATTTCATTCATCTTGCGTGTTCGCCAGACATAACCGGAACCCGTCTCGTTGAAGACAAAAATGAACTCATTGGCAAGCATGCTGATAAGGCTGACGGCTTTACCGACCACCGTCGCATGATCGCCAAAGTTTTCGACCAGCACCTCGGCCAGATCATGAACGCTTCGGATGGGGTGTTTGAGTGTAACAAATCGAGGTTCGGGGGTTAACGCCACTAATTGGTTATCAGTAATCCTGAGCGTGCCGCGGCCATCATTGGGAAGCACTAAATCGAAAGGAATCGCTCCTTCGCCGAAGCGATCGAGGGTATAAATCTCCGAGTCGGCAACCGCTTCGTTATAGGCCTTTTCGCATATCGCACGAGTTTCCGGTCTTAGGAACAGATCGACAAATTCGAACCTGGGAAGCTTTGCTGTTTCCTTGTTCAAAATCAGCATGTGCGCCGAGCATTCGACTTCGAAGTTCGTCGGTTTGTAACCCAACAGCATCTCGTAAAAATCGCTTATCAAGTGTTGATAGAGTTGTGAGAGGGTCCAGTCTGGGAATTGCTCGGCGTGATCAGTTACATTTTTTAATAACCCATCCCCAATCTCCTGTGCCTTTTCTCTGATCTCCTTACTTGTGATTGACTCATAGGTGCCGTTAAAAGCCCATTCAAGAAGTTCTCTGAGAGGTTCGGCCACTTCTCGAATAGGAAGATTGTGCGGAACCAGGGTCGAATCGCCGGTATAGACCAGTCCGCGCCAACCCCACGCCTCCGTGATTTGTTCGAGCAAGACTTCGCGTCCACCGGAGTAATACCGCGCGACCCGGTCAATGGGAACTCCCGCCTGTTGATAGCGTTCACGAGTGATAACCGTCTCACTGCCGAACAGCCTCGCAACTTCGCACGCCGCCGACCAGAGACCGCGTGTGGAAGCGTCGTTATGGGGGACAATTATAAACTTGTGCTCGTCGACATGAGCGGTTTTAAGCTTCGCAAAGTAATCGGTATCGTGGATGCCAGCGATCATGGTGGTCTGCATGCCCAATTGATCGAGCATGAGTCGAATACTGGCCTTCATCGGCTCATCCCAGAAGATAGTTTGACCCAAAGACAGCAACTTAACGCCCGGACAGCGCTCGTTAAGCTCTCCTAATATCTTTGGAACCGATGGGTCAAATTTCATCAACCAATTTCCTCCCAACCATCCGCGAATCGCGTAGGAATCATATTATGACCTAATATTTTAACTCAGCCGCTAATTTCCTTGCTATCACTAATATATTTACATAATAGCTAGCTTGTATATCCCGTTTTATCCCGCCTGAACTCAACAAACGCATCCTGATGAAAGGAAGAGAGGGGGAGGTAATCCGGTAAGCACGAGACACCCCTTGGAATCACACAGTTAACTATAACCTAAATAGTACAGGCAACCCATAGGGGTCGCCTGTAGGTTTATTATTTTCCAGCTAACCAATCCTAAGGCGCTGCTGTAGTATTGGCGGCGAGGGTTAGGACTCGTTTGGCAAGTTCTCGGTCTATGAAGAATAGAGCGCCTTTATCATCTCCGATTAACTTTAGATCCTGGATGATTGCGTCTGCAGAGGAAAGTTCTTCGACTTGTTCGGTCACGAACCACTCTAGAAAGATACTGGACGCGTGGTCCTTCTCTGCGATTGCCAGACTGCTGAGTTCGTTGATAGAAGCCGTTACCTTCTCCTCATGCGCAAAAGCATCTTCAAATGCCGCAAGAGGACTTTTCCAGGTTGATGGCGGAGCATCGATGGCAAAGAGCGTGACTTTGGCTCGTCGATCGAGGAGCTGATCAAAGAATTTCATCGAATGGATCATTTCTTCTTGCGCCTGAATTCGAAGCCAGTTGGCAAATCCTTTCAGGTTGATATCATTGAAGTGGGCAGACATTGCCATATACAGATAGTACGAATACAACTCCATATTGAGCTGCTTCTGTAGAGCTTCATGCATTTTTTTACCGATCACGGGAATCCTCCTTATATGCAAATGGTATTGATAGGAGGCGGTAGGAAAGTATCTTCCATAAAGAGTACGGACGAGTGGATTCGAACCACCGACTTCTTTCTCCGGAGGAAAGCGCTCTATCCACTGAGCTACGCCCGCCTGCACCGCCATTATAGCATACGCCAATAACCCCTATAAATGTTAGCCGGCTAAACGCTGAAAAATCATTACAGCTCTGAATTTGCATCAGCGCATAAAGAGAAGAAGCCCGCCGAAACATAAGTCTTGGCAGGCTTGATAACGGTAAAAGGGTTACGCCTTACGTCGTCTCAGCCCAATAAGTCCCGTCAAACCTCCCAGCAAGGCAATAATTGATGATGGCTCAGGAACAATTTGGACAACACGGAACCCGACGGAGTTGAACTCGTAAATAGGGCTGTAGTCGTAGCGGGACGTCGACTGCGCGCAGACGCCGGCGCCGAAGAGGTCGTAGGTGTACGACCCACCACGCAGGCCGCGCCAAGCGACATTCCCGCCGATATACGTATTAGCCTCGTTCCACTCCCAAACGTTGCCCATCATGTCTTTTGTGCCATTTTGCTCCAAAAAGCCATAGATAGTTCCATCCCAGGTACCTGTTCCGCCGCAATTAGAAGCTATGCCAGCAACCGGCGGAACGCTTGTGCCATTGGCATAGAGAGAATAAGTGCCGCCGCCCTTATAATAAGCAGCCTTATAC
>JBAXQP010000151.1 GCA_037131655.1 bacterium
GTGGTGCTTGATAGTCCTGCGCCTGTTGCCGGTATGACGGTTAACTTGAGCAGTAACAATGGGGCAGCAACTGTGTCTGCAACAGTAACTGTTCCAAGCGGTGTTGATAAGTCAGCAACATTCACCGTTACAACGACTGCAGTTGCGACGGATGTGACAGCGACTATTTCGGCTGTTACGGTTGATACACCAAAGACTTCACCGCTTAACATCTCAGCGCCAAGGGTTCAATCGGTAACGATTGCTCCTAGCAGTGTTAAGGGTGGTGTAGCTAATGCAACCGGTACAGTGACGCTAGATGGTCCTGCACCTTCAGTAGGCTTAGCGGTTGCCCTTTCCAGCGATAACACTAATGCCACCGTACCAACGAGTGTTACCGTTGCCGCTGGATTGACGACTGCGACCTTTGCTGTTACTACCTTTGCGGTTGCTACGGATCAGACGGCAACCGTTACCGCTGACGTAAACAGCGATCCTAAGACAGCAGAACTCGATCTAGTTGCGCCAAGAGTACAGTCCGTTAGCGTTTCCCCAACTTCGGTTAAAGGTGGAGTTGGTTCAACCGGTACCGTTAACTTGGACATCCCTGCTCCGGCTGGTGGACTAACGGTTGACCTATCGAGCAATAATGCCGCAGCGATTGTAGCCGCTACAGTAATTGTTCCTGCCGGTACGACTAGTACAACCTTTGCAATTAGCACCATTTCTGTTGCTATTGACCGAACGGTTACTATTACAGCTAGCGTCAACGATTCATCAGCGACCGCTGGTCTGATTGTATTAGCGCCTGTTGTAACTGCACTTTCGGTATTACCAAGTTCAGTGAAAGGTGAAGTGGCATCAGTTGGCACAGTTAGTGTTGATACACTCGCTCCATCTGGTGGATTGACTGTCAACTTAGGTAGCAGCAATGCTGCTGCGACAGTGGCGGCAACGACCATAATTCCTGCCGGTACTACAACAACGACCTTTAATATAGCAACCCACCCGGTAACGTCGCAGCAAACGGTTACAATTACTGCAACCGTCAACGCATCATCGAAAGAGACGTTCCTGAATGTACTGCCACAATTATTGGACTCGTTGGCAATCGATCCGGCTATCGTCAAAGGTGGCGTAGGTTCGTTTGGTACTGTAACACTTGATTCCATCGCGACTACGGGTGGATTGAGTGTAGTCCTCTCATCGAATAACTCGGCGGCGACAGTTCCTGCAAGTACCCTCGTTGCTGCGGGAGCGTTGACGAAGCAGTTCGCCATTACCACCTCTCCTGTGCTAGTTGATCAAGTCGCTACCATTCACGCAACGCTTAACGGCTCATCGCGTGATGCGTTCTTGACGCTGAAAGCTCCGAGACTTATCCAGATGACAATTACCCCGAAATATGTAAGGGGAACGTTAACCACAACCGGTACCTTGACATTAGACAGCCCTGCAGCGGCTGGATTCACAGTCAACGTGTCAAGCGCTGATCCAGCAGCTACAGTGCCTGCAACTGTGGTCTTTGCTCAGAATGAGACGACGCATACGTTCACAATCACAACCACTGATGTCCTAAAGACAACACCGGTTTTGATAACAGCAGTGAATGCAGGCGTTTCTGTCCAGGCTGAAGTTTGGGTACTGCCATTGCCGAAACTCACCCTTGTCTACCCACCTGAGTCAAATGGTTCGACTGTTGCAAAGGGTATTACCGTAAGACCTGGAGCTAAACTACCGATCATGGCATTCATCGGTAGTGACGAACTTGGCGCTCAACTGATTGACACTGTGTTAACAACAGTTGTCGTATCGGTAGTGGGACCAAGTGGCCAAATCGGATCGGATATTTCGCTTGTACTGGTATCAAATACACCAACAACCTATCAAGGTCAGTTTGGATATATGTATAAAATCCCTGTTCTTTCACCGGATATCACTCCGGTAATTACTACCCCCACGCCCTTCAAGGTCTCTTCGACCATTCAATATCAAGTGAGGGGAACGGCAAATATCTGGTCGCAGGGGATACACTTCCCAACATCAAACAAGACGAGCTACTTTAAAGTGCAGTACATCAGGTAGCGGCGAGTGCCATATCATAAGGAGAAATTACGATGAAAACTATGAAGATGAAATTAGTTATAATCGGTTGCTTGGCTGGCTTGGCATGCGCCGTATGGGCCGATAAGCCACCTGATTCTGTACAAGGCGTTGCAGTTGGCGCCAGGGCTACGGGAATGGGAGGAGCGTTTACAGCCATTGCTAACGACGCTACTGCCAGTTTCTGGAACCCAGCCGGTTTGGCTGAGTTGAAGACCTTTGAAGCGACATTGGTGCTGAGCACTGTACCAACATCTGAAACGCTTGTTAAAGTGGCAAATAACTTTAGCAACCCGGTGTCCTCTACTACAAGTTCACCGACGGGTTTTGACCCAATGTTTGCAAGCGTGGCGCTTCCGATAAAGAGCCTGTTTCCTCGTAGTAAAGCTGAAGGAATTCTTTCTTTAAGCTTTACCCGAGGCGGTTATTTTGACGAAACTGTCAGAGCGGTTAACTTACCTGAAGCAGTAGACCCCAATGATCCTCCTCCGCTATACCCAAATGTGGAGAACTATGTTGAACATAGACAGATCATAACTGACTACTACACACTGGCCTATGGGGCAGAGACCAAGGGTATCCGCTGGGGTATCGGTGGTATCTATGCCACCCAGAAGTATGAGTATGCGAGAAAGGGTGACATCACAATTGGTGGTTCCGGTCAGGTGCTTGTTGGAGCGCTCGACACTGATCCTATCAGTGATAGCAACTCTGGCTTTGGCGCAATCGTAGGTCTTCAGGGGCTAATTAAAGGCAAAACAAGAATGGGCTGGGGTATTTCGTATCGCAGTCTAATTGATGTTAAAGCCGACAATGGGTTTAGCAATGAAATTCCTGATCGCCTATCAGTTGGCGTATTCTTTGCTTTGCCTAAGAACTGGGGACTGGTATCAATCGATACTCATACCTATGGTTCTGCAAACAGTGACCTTGAAGACGACCGCGCCAATATTACTGACTGGTGCATCGGCTACGAGAAGAACTTTGCAACAAAGAAGGGGTATGTAATTCCCCTCCGCCTAGGCGTCGCAACTAACAAAGCGGCAAACAGGTTCTTCGTAGACCAAACAATCTATACCTTTGGTACCGGCCTTCGAGTTCGCAACTATGAATTCGAACTAGCTACTTGGATGGGTACGAAGGCAAAGACCGCTTCGTTCATGTTCTCGGCCACCTATCGGCCGTAACTTAAGTCACTTACGGGTGGGACACAATCTGTGTCCCACCCCACTGCTTTTGCTTGACTTGTATTTTAAGCAAAACTCTAACATACTCTTAGCCTTAACCGTCGTATAATAATGAATGGTGCTGGGTTTTTTGATGAGTATGTTATATTCCGCCAGAGAATTATTAAAGACGTTTATTTAACATTACCGGCACTCTTGCTCATACTCATTCGTACATGATAAGTAAGCGTGTACTTGAAATGGATCCCTGGATTGTATGTATGGTGTGTTGAATGATTTTGCGTTGGTTCGTTGTTTTAGTTTTTATAGTTTCTTTTACAATCGGAGCTTTAGCTGATAGCCCTGATTATAAGAGTAATTATGATAAAGCCAAGCAGGCAGTTAAATCAAAAAGCTGGCTGCGTGCAATTACTTTGTTCCAAAGTACGCTTAAAAGCAGCTATAATGACTCTCCTTATGATGACCCCTACCATAACTTCGAATCTCCTGAAAGCGGACGCGCCGATACTGGTCCCTATTCGCCTTATTTAGGGATTGGCTATTCCTACTATCAGCTCTATTTAGCGGGCGGTGAGCCAAATCAAGTCAGTCCTGATGATGCGCTTAAAGGTTCAGTGGAAGCATTGCGCAAAGCAGCACAGACCGGAAGCAATCATGCGGCATACTATTATTTATTAAAAGCTTTACTGGCGCAGGCTGATCGATGGCAATCGCAGGGTCTTGATACGTCCTCAATATTTACAGAAATCGAGAAGAGGTTCAAAGAAAAAGATCAAATTTCAAAGTTTTCAAAGTTTCGGAAGGATTATGATACCGGTGTGTTGGGAGAGGATGGGCAGGTTTATCAAAGTCCTTCATCGCCTGAGTTTGCGAAGAAAATGGAAGAATTGGCAGGCGCTTTTGATAGACCGTCTTTAGGTGATAACAGTGTGCCGTTTGAAATCGCGGTCCCATCTTTGAAAGGTACCGCGACTATTAAAGTTTATGCCAATGATCCGAGCGCTTATCAATTTACGCTTAATTTTCCTGGATGCCCGGTTTTTCAGAGTACGGATAAACCACTGCAGATCCCAAGTGATAGCGTTCGTAAATATTGGGCTGTTACGATACCAATCAATTTATCTTCCGTTAAAGACCCCGAAGCGCGCATAAAGATCGCACGTGGGTTGAGGAATAGGATGGGTTTGCAGGGAAATGTTGTTGTCACCCTGAGCGATCCCAAATTCCCCCAACCGCTTCAGCAAGATGTGAAGATGGTGATCGGCGCAAAAGAACGTGATTACGTTGATATCATCCCCGGCGACCAACTCGCATTCCCTGTCGGTGTAAATGAATACTCCACGGTCATCCCTGATGATCAGGGCATCTTGTCGGTGAGTTGGAAATATTCAGATGAAGCTGCTCCTCACCTCTTGAGTCCTGGTGATACACTAAAGATAGCTTTAGGTACAGGTCATAGCCAGGTTGAAGTGACGGTCGATAGCCTTCTGATGAGTGGCCTTGCCCAGACAAAGAAGTATGCGCTTGTATCTGGATGGGGCACCGGTTTGGCCGGGGTTATCGATACTGACATTAATGTTGCAAGGGTCTCCGGCTCTATGGTCGCCACTTCTGCTGTGAAGTCAGTGGTTGTTGATGGTGTAGCTGTGCCGGTAAGTATAGCTCCTAACGGAATTAATTCGGTGTCTGTAAGTTTCGAAAATGTATTTATTCCGCTTAAGGGAAATACAGCTTTATTAGAACTAAAGGATGCCACTGGACAGGTGATTGGATCGCAGCAGATTAGCCTACAGAACGTTCCGCTTTTTGCCAAAGGAGCCGTTTGGCAGCAGATCGCCGATACCTATCGAGCATCGGCTCAACCTACTAAAGAAGAGATTTCAGCGCGTTTGGTTACACGAGCGAGCGCGTTGTTAAACAAACAACTCGAGCTATCGCGCAGCAATCTGGAGGCATCGAATGCCATTGCTGCCGCGGTCAAGAGCCTGAAACCAGGTGGGAAAGAGGCCACTCAGATTGCGAGTATGCAAGTTGACTACAAGACAGCTTATGAGAAGACCCTTTCTGATAAACTTGGTTTGCAAGTTGTTATTGCCAAGGCTCTAAGAAATGGGGCACAGGTTGTTCTTGTAAAGGCTAATACAGCCTCATTAAATGAATCGGTATCAAATGTGACCGTCCGTTATGATGATGGCGCAGGCTATAAGTCAGAAGTGACATCACAGAAAGCTGATGAATGGATACCGCTCGTCATTACTCCGGGGCAGGGAACTTTGGTTGCTTCCGTCAAAGTTGCTAGTAAGGCTGAACCCTTTCAATCAAAACCTATTTCTATCGCAAGCGCCCCTTTAGTAAGTGAATCGAGTTTGTCTCAAAAGTGGCAAAGTGTTGTTGCCAAGACTGACCTCAGGGCGGTTGTGCGAGATGGCAGTCTGTTAGATTCAGAACTGAAGACGCGCTATGTGTTTGTGGCTAAAAAACGGGCTGTATTATTATTGACTTCTGCACAGGGCGGTGACCTTGTTGACGCACAAACTTTCATTGATGATTTGAACGAGCTTTCGCCTCAAGATGCCGGACCTTTAGCTCAAAAGATGGCATCTATTCGTGATACCCGCAACGATAATGAGTATCAGGTAGCTTTGAAACAGATTTCTGTTGTCTGGAGCAATAAACCTGAGGATTTGAAGACAACCGGTGGACAGGTGAAGGTTGCGGTTGCTAACCTGAACACCGATAAAGTCGAGATTCATTTATTGGTTGATGGAGAAGAGGCCGATTGGAAGCAGCCGCTTCAAATAATGCCTTATAAAAAGTACGAATTTATTCTTCAAGCAACCCCTAAGGGCAAGGATCGTCGTCAACAAATCTCTAATGCCATCGCCGTTTGGAGTCCTGGAGTTAAGTTACAGGCGTCCGGCAAGCAATCACCGCTTAGGGCTTTGAACTTGGGAACGCTTACTGTCGATGCGCCAAAGCCGGGGAGTTCGCCAGGTTATTTTTATTCCATTGTGCGTAAAGATGATGATCGGGAAATCTATCAGAGCAAAACTCCTTCGACTGATGCTCAGATGGATTTGAGCAATATCCCGATGATGGAAGACTTAAAAGCCGGCGACTATTATGTGCGCCTTTGGTATGGGGATGCCCAAGTTTTGGCATGCTCGACAGGCAGTGTGCGTGTCCAGGTCGAATTACCGCCTCCAGTTGAGATCAAATATGCTGTTCGTCACTTCCCTGGGGATGTTGACTTAGGCGATCTGACTGTGAAGAAGATCGAAGCGACAATAGCTTCCAGCGGCGAGGCGAAACTGGATAGCAAGCTTTATTGGTATATTTCATCCGTTACAAACCCAACAAAACAGCCCATCGCTGTTGGTCAAACCGACCCAAGCGCAGGCATCTCGACATCACCTTCTTATGAAATGAAGTATCTAAAGATGTTAGGCGCAGGCACTTATAAATGGCGTGTTCAGCTTCAAGACGGTAAGCTACTAACTGAATC
>JBAXQP010000152.1 GCA_037131655.1 bacterium
TGTAGGAGCTTTTTAATTACAACAAACCTAAAAAAGGCGGGGCACCTGAGTGCCCCGCCTTTTTATTAATAAACACTACAGGTCAGGCAGCGGCTATGCTGTTTCGGGCGAAGGGGTTGTTGGGGTCGATCTCTAGGGCTTTGTCCAGGAACTCGCGGGCCAGGGCGCTATCGCCCATATCGCGGTAAGTGTTGCCTAGATTGACATAGGCCTCAACATACTTGCTGTTAATTGAGATAGCGGCTTTGAATTCTGCTACGGCATCTTCATTTTGGCCGAGCATCTGGTAAGCCATACCACAGTGGTTTCTTACATCAGCATATCGCGGGTTGATGCTAATGGCTTTGCGGTATTCTTCGATGGCTTCATCATAGCTTTGGCGGCGATAAAGATCATCTGCTAAGTTAGCATGGAATAGGACATCATCAGCCTCAGTTGATGCGATGGTCTCAAGTGCGCCTAAAGCATTTAGGAAATCGCCTTTATTATGATATTCCATAGCGCGAACGAAGCGGTCGTTGGTCTTCAATTCAGGTTTGATATCGATGGCTTCTTGAACTCGCTGCAAACCCTCATCACGGTTGCCCATTTCATAGAGCACGATGCCATGATAGATAATTGCTTTAACAAACTTCTTGTTGATATCAACAGCGCGCAATAGGTGGAACAGGGCTTCATCAAATCGTTTCAGTTTCCAAAGAGCATTGGCACGATGGAAATGAAGGTCTGCATACTGAGGCTGAAGTGTGAGCGCTTGACCATAAGCATAAGCGCATTGATCCCAATCCCTACGTTTCATCGCATCCGACCCAAGTTGTGTGTGAGCCTCAGCTGTGTAAAATCGGGCTAATTTTAAAGTTACAGCATCCGCTGCAGCTTCATGTTCGAGTATCTGGGCAAACTCTTCGATTGCCTCTTCATATTGACCCTGATCGTAGCACCGAATTGCGCGGGTATAAGTCTCGTTGTGTGCAAAGCTAAACATGCGTCCCAAAATGGACATAAATTGTTCCTCCGAATTTAGTTATACTATTCAATTGCTTCGCCGTTGTGCGCTCGGCCAACTCCCTCATAACAGAAACCTGAACGGCGCACTCGTGTAGGGTCGTAAATATTACGCCCATCGAAAAGGTAAGGCTGCTTGACAACGCTGCGCAACCTATCTAAGTTCAACTGCTTAAACTCGTTCCACTCTGTGATGAGCACAACCGCATCCGCGTCTTGAGCCGCATCATAAGGGCTATTTGCATATGTTATTGTTGGATGGAAACGTTTGAAGTTCTCCATCGCTGCGGGATCGTAGGCTTTGACTAAAGCTTTTTCACTAAGCAAATATCTAATAATCTCGATGGATTTCGCTTCACGCAAGTCATCCGTATTTGGTTTGAATGACAAACCTAAAACTGCAATCGTCTTGCCGTCCAATCCTCCCAAAGCTTTCTTAATCTTGTCAACAAAATGTTTTGGCTGTTCCGTGTTGATGACTTGCACAGCTTTGAGCATCGAAGCATCGCATCCAAACCGCTGAGAAGTAGCAATCAACGCCGCAACATCCTTAGGAAGACACGAGCCGCCATAGCCTAAACCAGCCTGCAAGAACGATGGCCCAATTCGACTATCCGCCCCCATCCCCTTCGCTACAAGAGCAATATCCGCATTCACTGACTCGCAAAGCTGTGAAAGGGCATTGATATATGATATTTTCAGTGCAAGAAAACAGTTCGAAGCGTATTTAATCAATTCAGCCGAAGCCAAATCAGTCATCAACATCGGTCGCTCTAATGGTGCATAAAGCTCGACTATCTTCAAAGCTGCCGAATGGTTGGTCGCGCCTATCACGATGCGGTCAGGGTGAAGGGTGTCGTAAACAGCTTGACCTTCACGCAGGAATTCTGGATTTGAAACCACATCAAAATCGTTTTTACCGTTCCGATACTTGAGGATCAGGTCGCGGACATTGTTGCCTGAACCAACAGGAACAGTACTCTTGTTAACAATGATCTTATAGCCATTCAGGGAGAGAGCGATTGACTTAGCGACCTCTTCAACTTGGCTCAAGTCAGACTCACCGCTTGGCAAACTGGGGGTGCCGACGGCAATGAACACAACTTCAGAACGTTTAATGGATTCGTTGATATCAGTCGAGAAAACCAGTCTTCCCTCTTCGATGCCGCGTTCGATCAGTTCCTCGACGCCCGGTTCGTAGATGGGTGACTTCCCAGCTTTAAGTAGCTCAATTTTCTTTTCGTCTTTATCAACACAGATTACATCATTGCCCAGATCGGCAAAAACAACACCCGTAACCAGACCGACATAACCTGTTCCAATTACACAGATATTCATCCAAACCTTCCCCACTTGGCACGTACATATTGCGCCATAAGTTATATTCGGCATTCCTAGCAATTTTCTGGAGGTTTAGCTTCAAAAAACCTCAAGGAAATTGCTAGGTACACGTTTCATTGTACGGTAAAAAAGCTGTGATCGTAACCGACAGTATCAGTTTGACCCAATTTTCCGACAAGCTTCACATCTGTATCTTCCCTCTGTGCCACTAGGTCGTGAGCAAAGGAAGGTTGAACAGCACAGGGGGAAGATTTCACTGCAAAAAAACACTAAGCCCCCGATTGCAACGCAATCGGGGGCTTAGTTCTCCAATCTTATGACTTCAGCTTAGCAGCAGCGTCGGTCTTTTCCCAGGGAAACTTGGGATTGCCGAAGTGACCGTTTTTAGCGGTTGCTAGGTAAATTGGCTTTGTTAAGTCAAAGTAGCTAATAATACCGCCAGGGCTTAGGTCGAAATGGTCTCTTATTCTCTCATTGATAACATCTTCATCAACTGTCTCAGTGCCATAGGTCTCAAGGGCAATTGCAACTGGCTGTGGAACACCAATAGCATAGGCTAACTGGACTGAAACTCGCTCCGCCAAACCTGCGGCGACGATATTCTTTGCCAGATAACGAGCCATGTAGCTGGCTGAGCGGTCAACTTTTGTCGGATCCTTACCCGAAAAAGCGCCGCCGCCATGACCAACGACTCCGCCGTAAGTATCAACGATGATCTTGCGGCCGGTCACGCCGGTATCACCTTGCGGGCCACCGATTGTGAATATTCCGGTCGGATTGATGTGGTACTTAATGTTATGGTCAGTGAATTGCTTGAAATCCTTCAATACAGGGTCTATAACATACTCATGCACAATTGCTGCGACATCAGGCTGCTTTAACTCTTCATCGTGCTGAGTTGAAACCACGATTGTATCGATATATTTAGGGCAGAACCCCTCATAGGCAACCGTTACCTGCGACTTGCCGTCTGGGCGTAGGCCAAGGTCAGGGTTTGCTTTTCGAACTTCGGTCAATTTCGCAGATAGTCGGTGAGCAATAGTAATAGGCAGCGGCATAAGTTCTTCGGTCTCTTTTGCGGCATAGCCTATCATCATTCCCTGATCGCCGGCTCCACCTCGATCGACCCCAACGCTAATATCCGCCGATTGCTTTTGAATAGCAACCATTACACCGCAGGTATCTCCTTCGAAGCCGAAGGAACTCTTGGTGTAACCAACCTCATTAATTGTCCGCCGAACGACATCTGGGATTTCTACATAAGTTTTTGTTGTGACTTCTCCCGCAACTACAGCAATACCGCGGGAAAGTAATGTTTCAATCGCCACGCGACTTTGAGGGTCATCACGAAGACATTCATCCAACAGAGCATCACTTATCTGGTCCGCGAGCTTATCGGGGTGACCTTCAGTTACGCTTTCAGAAGTAATTAGTCTAAACTGAGACACGATTACACCGCCTTCTATTAGAAAACATATTCTTGTTAGCCGCTTTTTTTATTTATTCCCATCAGTCGAGACGCAAAATAATGACAGGAAATTAGAGGGAATGCGACCTGGCACATAGTAAAACAAATGCCAATAACATGACTAAATATACCTTGGAGTGGAATTAATGTCAATTGGAGGCAATTTAAGGTTTTTATGCGACAGCACGTTTGGGCGCCAGCATCATTACGAAAGCTTCGAATAGGTCTCGGTTAAAATAGGTTGGCATTTCGTCACGCATAAGCTCTAGCGCTTGGAATGCAGGCAAAGGCTGCTTATAAGTCCGTTGGGAGGTGAGAGCATCAAAAACGTCGGCGATACAGCAGATTCGAGCGTAATCATGGATTTCTTCGCCCTTTAATCCATGCGAATAACCTAAACCGTCTTCACGTTCATGATGCTGTAAAGTGATAATGTTGCAAATATCCGTCAAATGCCCTGTCTCTCTGAGTATTCGATTGCCTTCGTCTGGATGATTGCGAATAACATCCCATTCTTCAGGCTGTAAGGTACTTGTTTTCTGGATTATCTTGAGATCAATATTTATTTTGCCAATGTCGTGAAGCATTAACCCGGCGGCTAGTTCTTTCAGGTCATGTTTGATGCTCTTATTATATATCTTTTTTGCCAGCATTATCCCATATATCCCAACGTTTAAAGAATGTGTGTAAGTGCTTGGATCGTGTGAGGATACTCGAACTAGGTAGGACGAAGTATCTTCATCATCAAACATTGTGTTGACCATTTCTCCCACAGCATCCTTCACCTCTCCGATTGATTCAGCAGTCGGACACGAAAGAAGGGCATTCATCATCGCTGACGCTTGAGTGTAGATTGCTATAGCGCGGCTTTGAGGACGTCTAATGGGTAGATTAAGCACATTTCGAAGGCTACGTGCTTCTGTTTTTGGATCCTTAAGTGGGAAGGGGATTTCCTCCAATGAAAATCCCCTTCCAGAATTATCGAATCGGGAACGGGAAATGTCTACTTGTATTTCTATAAGCCCACTATCCAGAAGATTTTCCAATTGGGCTTCAGTGGTAACAAGAAACTTGTTTAGAAGAAACGGATGACTTAACCACAAGCTCGGCAGTATAACAAACGCGCCGAGCGTTACCTCTTCAATTTTTACAACTTTTATACTCATCTAGTGCTGCTCATTGAAAATCTAAGATCGGACGTAAATATAGCTCGCCTCATAATAAATTCTCGGAGAGTTTCAGCTAAACTAGCACCAATATTTATACTAGCTTTATTACTGCACCAACTCAACGTATTATGCGGCTGCCCGATTTGGGGCCAACATCATTACGAAGGTTTCGAATAAGTCGCGGCTAAAGAAGGTCGGCATTTCGTTTCTCATAAGCTCTAACGCCTGGAATGCAGGCATTGGCTGCTTATAGGACCGTTGGGAGGTGAGAGCATCAAAAACGTCGGCGATACAGCAGATTCGAGCGTAATCATGGATTTCTTCGCCCACTAATCCAAACGGATAACCGGAACCGTCATCACGTTCATGATGCTGCATTATGATAAAACTACAATCATCCGTCAAATACCCTGTCTCTTTAAGCATTCGATTGCCTTCACTTGGATGCTTGCGAATAATATCCCACTCCTCAGGCAGTAATTTGCCTGGTTTCTGGATTATATTAATATCAATATTTATTTTGCCCAGATCGTGAAGAAAGAAACCGGCCCCGAGTTCCTTCTGGTCATGTTTAATGCTTTTTTTGTAAATTCTATTTGCCAGCATCATCGCGTAAATACCAACGTTCACCGAATGCGTAAATGTGCTTGGATCATGTGAGAAAACTCTGACTAGGTAGGACGATGTTTCTTCATCCTCAAGCACCATGTTGACCATTTCTCCCACAGCTTCCTTCACCTCTCCAATCGAATCCGCAGTCGGGCACGAAAAGAGAGCATTCATCATCGCTGAGGCTTGATTGTAAACGGCTGTTGCGCGGCTTTGAGGTCGCCTGATGGGCAGATGGAGCACATTTCGAAGGCTGCGCGCTTCTGTTTTTGGATCTTTGAGAGGGCTTGGGATTGCCTCACCTGAAATATCTTTGTCGGAATTATCGAATCGGGAACGAGAAAGGTCTACCTGTATTTCAGTGAGGCCACTATTTTGAAGCGTTTCCAATTGAGCTACTGTAGTAACAAGAAACTTATTTAGAAGAAACGGGTGACTTAACCACGAGCGCGGCAATATCACATACGCGCCTAGCTTTACTTCTTCGATTTTCACAACTTCGATGCTCATCTAATGCTGCTCAAAGAAAATCCAAAAATCAGACGCACACAGAGCACGCCTCATATCGAATTTTCGGAGAAATATTGCCCGACAAGTACTATTAATAATACTAGCAGTCTATAAATATCTATCAAAGGTCCAACTTACAGGTTGCAACTGGCTTATCGTAACAGGGATTCTTCTTGTCGATTACCAACAATTGATCCCACTTCAGCTTCAAGAAGTTCGAAGGAGCTACATGGCCGTCTGCAAAAGCCACATTGCCATTGTTGTTGTGCCACATGACGCGTTTGCCGAATTCGCTGTCATCTGGAGAACCGTAAATATTGCAGGGCTGATTAAGATCAGTTTTGCTGCAGAAGTTATAAATGTCTCCTCCCTTACTTATAGCCGATCGAATGGTTGCCTTGATGTCGACTTTCTTAATATCTCCAATCGAGCGAGTATCCTCACTCCAACCAACGTTCGCCTGCTCTTCGAAGTAATTATTTAAGCTGTCCCACATCATTACTGTATCCGCAGACCTATCGATATCGGCTTCTTTCGCATAGTTCAGCCGAGCGTAGTTGTAGGCATAAGAGGCTAGATAGGTTTTAGTAGGTTCAATTGGGAAAGCCCCTGTAGTATCGTTGGGGATTTCAGGACACGTG
>JBAXQP010000153.1 GCA_037131655.1 bacterium
GCGAACACGGGAAAGAGGATCGATGCCAAGATCATGATTATCGCAATCACGACCAAAAGCTCTATCAGAGTAAAACCAGATCGTTTCATCTAAACTAATTTCCTACCGAGCCGAAACTGGCAATTATATTCAAAAAATCGAGGTCATTGACAATTCCGTCTCCATTGCAGTCTCCTATAGAACTGATCTTACCGAAGTTGCCGATGACGGCGAGAAAGTCGAGATCATCGATTTTGTTATCATTATTGGTATCTCCCGGAATCAGTCCCGAATGATCGGAGCCATCAAACGTGCCGAAAACAGGTGTTCCGGATGTGGGGATCGTCAAAGTCTGGCTAAGGTAGCATCCAAACTTGATTTGAACAGCAAGAGAACCCGAATTCGGTAACTGTGTTACAAATGTGCCCGTATTGCCGGTGCCTGTTAGATAGATTATCGAAGGCTCCCCTCCATCGATCACCAAAGTAACCGGAACCGATGAGATATCGCTACCCATCCAGCCTTTGAGTTTAACCGTCCCAGTGAATTCAACCGGAAGTGGTTTTAGAATTGAAACTGCATCCACATCCGGGGACCATTGTCCTGCGGGACGAATTCGAACGTAATCGACATGATCCAAAATGACAGGGTTACCGTTCGAATCAACCGCCCAACTCAGTTTGAACGCATCCCCACCAGCTGATCCGGGGGTGATACCGGAAGTGAATGGGTCATCAGGTATGAGTGGGTTACCAGTTCCATCAACAGGAGTGACATCCGCATAACCCCATATCGGATAGTTACGCTCATCAATCGAAGTAAACTTGGGAAATGGCGGATTAGCCGAACTTTGCGGATTAAGCGAACCTTGCAACTTATAAAATGGGGTGGCCTCGTTATAGCCACTGCCTGTATTGACCCCGACTTCTACAATTCCTGGCTCCTGGAAATGATAAAAAATACTTCCAACGTAGAAGGCATTGCCAAAAACGATAAAGTCATATCCCCCAGGGTTAAGGTCATAATGGACGATTGGATGATCAAATCCAAGTACGATGTAACCCGTTTGGCCAAGTGACACAATCACCTCATTATCTGGCACAAAAGGTGTAGCCATAGTAGAAGGCGCGCCGATAGCTGCCGATGAATCAGTAAACTCCGCATCTGCGCCAGGCACATAGTCCAATACTACCGTTGCAAAGTCGGATGCGAATAGCGGCAAAGTCAAGGATAATATGAGGGCGAAGACCAGCGAAAACCCCATCCGGGGGGATTTCGTTGTATGCCCATGTGATTCTAATCCAATTGGGCGTGACATTCTTTCTTACCTCTTGGCCTTTCTTCTTAAAGCGAGCAAACTAAACGCGCCCATCAATGCTGCGCCAAGACTGGCGGGTTCAGGGGTTGGATGGACCTCAAATAATCCGCCGACATCCGTCCATTGAGCGTTTACAAGTAAGTTACTACCATATAATTCAAGGGCAGTTGGGAATGGGTAATTGCCTGTGAATGAGCCAAACGCCTGTGCGGTCGTAGTTCCGTTTTTAATCAAGCTCAAATTTGAACCGGTAGTCGCGAAGAGATCGCCTTCTGAATTGAAAGCGATATCATAACAACCTTGTCCGCCTGCGCCCGCTAGTGATAGAGCTTCAACTACGATGCCTTGGCTATTAATGCGCAGCGCCTGGCCGGAATTACCGATAAAATTGGGGTCGTTGGTATCGCCAACAAACAACGCGCCATCAGATCGGAAAGCAATTCCGCTCAGATAACCGTTGCCCAAACCAGTTGCGTACATACTGACAACGCCATTACTCAGCGTTGCCACAGCACCTGCGCCGGGACCGTTGGCGAGCAAGGCAAAGATCATCTGATCGGATGGTCTCAGGGCAATTTGCGCGATGTTGCTGAAGCTGCCAATTGAAGCAAGTCTGGCAACTGAATTGGAGGAGAGGCTTGCGGAATAAACGGTCTTCATATCGCCATTCTCTCCGAAGACCAGCGTGTCGTTATCCTTCCAAGCAATACCGCTGATATATTTAAACGTATCGCCTGTAGGAGCGGTAAAGGTTGTAAGTGCCATTCTCCCGAGACCGGCTTTGTCATAAACCGTGATGGTGGCTCCACCTTTGGAATTGTCCTGCGCAAGAGCGAGCTTACCATCGGCACTAACCGCCATCTCCGTTCCTGTAATGCTCAGATTGGTAGAACCAAATCCGGTTGGGTTGTTGTAACCCGTAATTGTCTGACCTATCGCCGGCAACGCCAGCGCCATGCATATGAGAATTAATACAAACCATTTGCGTGAAACCAAAGTATCCTCCTCGAATTGTCATAAAATAAGTTTCAAACGCAACTGGCCGGTTTTATCTCCTGCGAGTAAAAAGTAAAATGGACATTCAAAAGACCAATAAAAAACCCTATCCTGATTTGGATAGGGTGTGTATGTCGTTGGTTATCTTCCGACTGACCACACCCTTTGTACGAAGGGATCGATACCGGGTCAAGTTACAGGCTGGCGTTCGGACTCATCCAATATATGGACATACCGTAGCGGCACTGCGCCGGCATCTCACCGGCTTCTCCTACTGCCCACGAGGGGCAGACCTGTAACTCATTTATTCAGTTGTAGATAAAGCTTAGCATATATCAACCACTCCGTCAAGAGGTTTTTACTTTTCCGGTATAACAGAAAAGAACGGCATTGACGCTTGCCTAAATAGGGTAAATATTTGTCACATACGTGGGCTGAATACAAGTTAAGTTTGATGGAGGACAATAGTGACGAGCGAGACGAAGTTGGTCACGCAAATTGCTTATGGGGATGAGAAGGAAAGCAAAGAGGCCTGGGAATGTTTGATGAGAATGCACGGCCGATTGATTGAACACCTTGGAAGGGCGGCTCATTATTCAAACCCTAGTGACCTAAAAACGGAACTTTACCTTCATCTTCGTGGAGTAAACGGGGAATGGAATCGCCTGAAATCGTATCAACCTCGCGCTGGGGTTGGATTCGAGAACTGGTTAGCAATTGTTGCCGGACGATTGGCTCGGCAAAAGGCGGCTGATGGCTCAAAAGAATCGGCTCTGAAAATTACCTTAGACGAGGAGCAAGCTGATACGATTGGTATAAACGTGGAGCCTCCAATGTTTCAGGAAGAGAGGCGGGTCGTCGTGCTCAAGGCCATTCAGAAGTTAAAGCACCCACACTGCCGCATTTTGCTGTGCCGTCATTATTGGAACGAAGAAGACTTATGTGAGATCGCGGGCGAACTGGGGTTGAAACCGGATAACGTTCGCCAAATTCATCGCCGGAACTTGCAAGAACTGCACCGAGTACTAGGTCATCCAGTATGAAAAAGGAAACTTTCGAAGACCTGATTGTAAATTTAAGCGAAATCGGTCGTGGTATTAAAGATACAAGGACTGCGTTATCACCCTGTCCTGATGAAGGTGATTTGGCGGCCTATATCGTTCAATTGAGGAAGCCGCGTCGTCATATTAAAAACGATAATGCACTAATTGATGCGCATCTGGTTGAATGCAACTCCTGCTTTCAAGCTATAAGTGACGCCTTGAACGCCCTGACTCTTCTTGAGATCGAAAAAGAACGAACAATATCTTTGCCGTTTACACTGCTGAATAAAACTATCCAATTTTTAACCACTGTGCCACCATCACAACCGGTTTTAGCATCATCGGCCAGAGAACAAGGAAGCTTCTATCACCTCGTTCCGATGCAAAATGGCGCAGATATGATCATTGGTGATTTGAAGGTGACCATGCGAGCGAAAATTATCAAGGGCAAGTTCTCGGTCTCCGTAGCTGTTCGAAATATCCCTTTAAAAGCCCCCAGCGCCGATGTCTTAATTCGAGTCCTCAGTGATAAACATGATTCTATATCAGAACAAAAAACAAACGACAAAGGCCGTGCCGTTTTCACTTCTATTCCGAATGGAGATTACGTACTTCAGATACTTGCATGAAGCTATTATTCTTACTCAAGCTAACCCTTAACTTTTTTCATGAAAAATTCATGTTGATGTGTGTCGGTACTTGACAAGTAGACGCTTGTGCGTGTACACTTATTTCAGGAAGAGGAAGGATTACTATGACTAGAGGACTAACCAAACGGCAAGAAGCGATTTTGCAGTTCATTCTTGATTATATTCAGCGCATAGGTTATCCACCTTCGATTCGAGAGATAGGTAAACAGTTCGAAATCGGTAGTCTTCGAGGCGTTACTGTCCATCTTGACGCTTTGCAACGTAAAGGCTATATCTCTCGCGGCGTCACACCACGAAGCATTCGTGTTATTCATCCTGCTTACCAGGCATCAAATAATGCCGTCATGTTACCGCTGCTCGGCACTATCGCCGCCGGTACGCCTATTCTAGCTCAGGAGAATGTTGAAGAGCTCATCCCAGTCCCTCAGGAAATGGTTCGCAATATCGATGGCGCTTTCCTACTTCGGGTTCGCGGCGATTCAATGATCGGCGAGCACATCATGCCCCGTGACCTTGTGGTAGTGAAACCGCAAGATACCGCAGTTCATGGCGATATGGTAGCAGTGCTAATCGGCGATGAAGCGACGGTAAAACGAATTCAATTCCTAGATACCGAAGTCCGTCTCATGCCCGCCAATCCTGCCTACGAGCCAATCATCATCGACCGCGAGGACACCTGCATTATCGGCAAAATTGTCGGCCTAATGCGAGACTACGAAGGAATGGCGTTTTAGAGAAGCTGTCAGCTATCAGCCATCTGTTCGTAGTGCCTTCGCCTCGCCGGCTCTTTCTCTAAACGTTCCCAAGGGACGTCATTCCAAGCCTGTCAAGAAATCATCTTGAAGGCCCTTCAACTACGCTCAGACTGACTTGATTTTTATTTGTAGGGGCGTAGCTTGCTGCGCTCTCCGGAGGGCAGGGCAAGCCCTGCCCCTACATCGGAAGGGAAAGATTGATGGGCAGATCCCCTTTTATTCCCTTAATATATGGGTAGAAATGGGGTTGCTTGAAAGTCTTTCAGGAAAAAAGAGGATATCGGGATAGCAATCGCGAAAGAATATCTAACGCTCTAAGACTTTGTGACTAATTTCAGGTCTTTAGTCTGCTTGCAAGTGGTTATGAATATTGTAAAATATCAATTATTAGCGAACAAATACTTGTATAACCTGAGGATACGAAAGGTGCCAAGTTTGATGATGCATATGAGATCAGGAGATCGTAATGGGTAATCCTCAAATAATCTTTTGGGTAAGCCTTTGTTTAGGTGTTGGATATACTTTCATTGCTCTTTTGATGGGCAGCATCGGAGATGTCGGGTCCGATACCGGCGGAGGTGATGTGGGCGACACGGGAGGAGATGTCGGCCTTGCCGATACAGGAATTGGTGATTTGGGCGATACCTCGGGTGATGCGGGTGGAGATTTTGGCAGCAGCGATGTTGGTGATGGGGATGCAAGTGGTTCGGTAGATTACGGTTCAACGCACATGGAGGCGGGGCCAAGCTTTGGCGCGCATTTAATGAGCTTTTTGAGTCCTATGATCCTCTCGATATTTGCCACCGGCTTTGGAGCATTTGGGCTGATAGCGTATGCGCTCTCAAAATGGTTCGAAATAAGCGTTGGATTTGGAATACTTGGGGGACTCGGCTTAACGATCGTTCTGGTAAAACTCCTTCGCTCAATTTATGGAAAAGCCGAAATTACCAGTCATCTACACTCCAACGAGCTTATTGGGATGGATGTTGAAGTTTCAACCACTATTCCCAAGCAGGGCACCGGTTATGTTTGCATCGAATCCTTCGGCAGCCGACAAACACTGCCGGCGCGAATCGAACATCCCGATGATCAGGAATTGGAGACTATCCCGAGGGGTTCCCGCGTGCGTATTAAGCACATAGATGGAGGCACTGCCTTCGTGAGCTTGATAGATTAATTGTCATTTAGTTCGATCTGATATAGTGTGATATAATGAACCGTAATGATTCCTATCCGAATAGTTACGTTCGAGATGGGGTGTAAAATGCCAAATGTAGACTTGATTTTCTGGACATGCCTGTTTGCAGGCGTTGGATACACTCTTTTTGCTTTGCTCTTAGGAGGCATCGGTCATTCGGGAGGGCATGTAAGCGGCCATAGTGGTGGTCATGGTGGGTTTCATTTGGGACATCACGGAGGGCAAAGTGCAAGCCATGGGGGACATCAAGCTAATGTTGAACCAGAGGCAGGGCCAAGCTTTGGCGCGCACTTGATGAGTTTTTTAAGTCCCATGATCCTTTCGATCTTTGCAACAGGTTTTGGAGCCGTAGGGCTTATAACAAGAGCTTTGCATCTTTCTTTCAATATGAGCTTTGGCGTTGGTGTTCTTGGTGGCCTTGCCATGACCATTGGGATGCTGAGGCTTATGGATGCGATTTATGGTGATTCTGAAATCACAAGTCATGTACATCTCAATGAGTTAATTGGGATGAGTGTTGAAGTTTCAACAGCAATCACAAAGCATGGAACTGGTTATGTTTGTGTTGAATCATTCGGCAGCAGGCAATCGCTGCCGGCAAGGATAGCCGATCCCGACGAAGACGAGAACTTGGAGATTATCCCACGAGGCGCCCGCGTTCGAATAAAACGTATTGAAGGCGGAACTGCCTTTGTGAGTTTGTCTGAATAACATTAAGGCCCAGGCGCTATAAGGCCTA
>JBAXQP010000154.1 GCA_037131655.1 bacterium
GCGATAGCGGGGTTTTCGGCATGGGTTCTCCTTCGCGCCTCAAGTTGGTGGCAAAAAGATATTGATAAGAAATTTCCCCGCCTAGCATTTTTAGCGCCATCAGCAATTATTCTATTTCTCCTGATTAACATCGGATGGCTGACCAACTGGTATACCCATCGCACCTACCAGATGGAAGCGGCGACCAAGTGGATGCAGGACAATATGAAGAATGGGGATGTTGTGGTGGGCGATTGCGCGCCGCCGCTTTGCGCGGAAACTCAGATACAAAGTGTTCTGGTCAGTCCAGGCCTTTGCAATTGGCCATATCCTATCGAGCGATTTAATGCCACTTACGTAACGATGTTGGGTGATGGGGTTCAGGCGGAAGAATGGTGGCGGCGGGGCTACCCAGACCTAATCCAACCAGCCAATGTCGCCCACATCTTCCAATTCGGCAAGTATAAAGTCTCTCTCTATAAGATTCCGCCCCAAGGACCGGGACGCAATAGGACTGAACAAGCATGGCCTCTGTAAAAACGCAGCCAACAGAATCGACCCTAAATGACCGAAGGTTCGTACTACTAGCCGCATTTGGATTTGCTCTGCTGACCCTAATGCCCTATTTAATTGGCGCTATATTAACCTATGGCCGCCATTATCTCTGGCTTAACTTTAATGCTCAGGACAACTGCGTTTACCTTGCCTGGATCCGACAAGCATGGGAAGGGCATTGGACATTCACAAACCGCTTCACCACCGATTCTCAGCACAGTATCACTATCAACTTATTCTTCTGGCTACTTGGACGGCTTTCTCGCCTAACCGGCCTATCGGGTCTGTTTTGGCTTCACACAGCCCGAACAGTTGCCGCATTCGCATTCGTACCGGTGGTTTATGCGCTCTTAAGACAGTTGGATATCGAGACGCGCAAAGCTAGATGGGCGCTTCTTTTTGTGCTGCTTTCATCCGGCTTTGGATGGCTATGGTGGTGTGCTTGGTGGAGACCTATTCGGCTCAGTACCCCCGTTGATATGTGGCAACCGGAAGCGATAACTTACCTCAGCTTCTATCTCAACCCGATTTTCGCTGTATCGCTGCTCTTAATGGTCAGCAGCTTCTATGCATTGCTTCGAGCAGAAAAAGAAGGAAGCTGGCGCTGGGCATTTGGCGCAGGCCTATTGATGCTTATCATCGGCAACATCCACTCCTACGACTATCTCCATCTGGCGGCAGCATGGGGGCTGTATCTGGTAGTGCGAAGAGCCAATAGAAAAGTCTTAGTACAATCAGCCTCAGCATTTCTCATCGCCATGCCATCGGTGGCTTATCAATATTATCTTTACAAAACAGAAGCCGTATTCCGACTTCGCGCCGATGTCCCAACTCTTTCGCCGCATCTTTTCTATTATATGATGGGTTATGGTCTACTAATGATCGGCACAATCCTGCTCCTAGCTTGGCGGCAGAGAACAAAGACGCACCCATTCCTTATATGTTGGGCGATCGCCGGTCTGGCTATAGCGTATGTCCCCGTTGCCTTCCAACGAAAGATGCTCATGGGAGAACACATCCCGTTGGCGGCGCTATTTGGAATCCTGCTAATAGGATTGCTGGAAAGCAAAGCTCCAAAAAAGGTAGCAGCAATCGCATTTGCTATCTTAATGCTTACCACATTCAGCAACATTCGATGGGTCTATCGGGACTTGGTCCGTGTACAGGTCCAATCGATGGATGTATTGAAAGAAGATCGAACTTCGATAACCTCAGGCGAAACCGAAATGTTGGCTTGGATAGACGCGAATCTGCCGAAGAATGCAGCGATATTAGCCCCTCCCTCGTTTTCACTCTACATCCCGCCATTTGCTGGCAGACGAGTGTATTGCGGCCATTGGGGAGAAACTCCTTTTTATCCAACCAAACGATTAATTGTCTATGGAATGCTAGCCGGTGGAATAGCAGAGGAGTTGTTAGCAAACACAAAAACTGACTATATCGCCACCTATAAAGGCAAACCAGCCTGGAAAGGAATCCAGCTTGATGACCTCTCGAAGAACACTCCTCCTTGGCTGCATCTAGTGCACTCCAATAAGAAAATGCTCCTCTATAAAGTTCGCTGAAACCATCTGGCGGCTTTAGGAAGGGATCTTCTTTACCCTAAGGCATTTTGTGGTTGATGATACGGGCAATGTCAAGATACATTACGGACATGAAGATGCCTACGATCATCACAAGCCCTATGTATTGGACCACTACTTGAGCACGGAGAGAAAGCTTTCTCCCCCCCCTTAATCGCTCAACAAAAAGTAATAGTATATGACCGCCGTCTAAGATTGGGATCGGGAATAAGTTAATAAAGCCCAATGAAATACTAAGAGAACCAGCCAGCATTAGAAGTGAGCCAAATCCTTTCTCTGTGGCTTTACGAGTGATGCTCACAATTGCAATTGGCCCCCCGACATTCTCCTTGATCTTCTTGCCGCTCTTAAACATCCCTACCATATCGCCAAGCATTCTCACAGTAAACTGGGAGCCAAAAACGAATGCCTGGGCTGGACCGAGACGTTTTAATTCATATTCAGGTGAAAAGCCGATTTTGGCATTCTGGCTGAACTTGCCGCTTAACGGGTCTATGTTTTTTGGAGAAGCTTTTAACTCAATTTGAGAGCTGCCACGCTTGATTGAGAGTGTGATTACCTTACCGCCACTCACTTTGACTATATTGTACATAGTATCCCAATTCGGCGTCGGCTGGTTATCAATCGCTAAAATACGGTCCCCTGTCTTCAACCCTATTCTAGAAGCTTCAGATTTAGGCGATACTACATCTACCACTGGAAGCGGGCGATCAGCTACTCCAACTGACATACAGAGAAAGACAAAAACGATATACCCGAAAAGAATGCTCGCAAGAGGACCGGCAAAAACAGCAAAGACACGTTGACCCCATGATTTCGTGCTGAATCCACCTTCGATATCTTCTTCATCAGGAGTCATTCCTGCAATTTTTACGAAGCCGCCAATTGGAAGCCAACGAATGGTGAAGAGGGTTTCCCCATGATGGCCAAGTCTAGCAAGAATCGGCCCCATTCCAATTGCAAACTCATCAACGCGCATTTTAGCGCGCTTAGCGGCCAAATAATGTCCGCCTTCATGCGCTAAAACCAACAGGCCTAATATGATAATGAAATTAATTACTGAAAATATCCAAACTTGCATCAGTTCTAAGTCCTCCTACTGCCCTGTTCCTACTGCCCTGTTCCTTCTGTCATTGAAACTGCTACCTGGCGAGCAACTTTGCGCGCCCATTGATCGTTTTCAACAATCGATTCAAATGAAACCTCTACAGGGTTATGCCGCGTCATCACTATTTGTATAATACGTGGAATCTCTGCCAAAGCGATCTTTCTTTGTAAAAATAATTCGACTGCAGCTTCATTGGCTCCGTTCATGACCGTCGGCATAGTCTTGCCCGTTCGCGCAGCATGATAGGCCAAGCTCAAGCATGGAAACCTCTGCGTGTCCGGTTCCGTAAAAGTCAAACCGCCAACTTTTGTAAGGTCAAGTCTTGGGAGATGGCTATCTACCCGCTCAGGATAAAGAAGCGCATATTGAATGGGCAGACGCATATCAGGAAGGCCCATTTGCCCCAAAATCGAGCCGTCTTTAAACTGGACCATCGAGTGAACGATGCTTTGCGGATGAATCACTACTTCAATCTGACTCACGTCCACCCCAAAAAGCCAGTGAGCCTCGATAACCTCAAGCCCTTTATTCATGAGGGTTGCGGAATTTATAGTTACCAAAGACCCCATCTGCCAAGTTGGATGCTGGAGCGCCTCATCAACCGTTACCCGATGCAAATCTGAAGCTGAACTGTTAGCGAAAGGCCCTCCGGAAGCGGTAAGAAGTATCTTTTCAATCTGCTCCGGTCGGCTTCCCTGAAGGCATTGGAAAATAGCCGAATGCTCGCTGTCGATGGGTAAAAGAGGTGCTTTTTTCCGTTTGAGCATCTTGGTAATAAGCTCACCGCCTGCCACCAAAACCTCTTTACTGGCCAAAGCAATCGTTTTGCCGGCTTCAATTGCGGCAACAGTCGGCTTAAATCCAGCGACACCGGCAACGCCCACAACCACTATGTCAGCCTCTGGCATCGTGCTCAGTTCACATAAACCTTCGATACCCTCAACCACTTTGACATCAGTACCGGCAAAGATATCACGCGCCTCGCGTGCAGCTTCGGGATCGACTAAACCAATAAGCTTAACTCCCAAGGCACGCGCTTGTTCGGCAACTCCGGCAGCATTTTTATTGGCTGCAAGAGCGACAATCCGGATTTCGTCCTTAAGGCGTGAAGCAACATCCAATACCTGTCGACCGATCGAACCGGTCGAACCAAGCACGACTACTCGCCTAATTCCATTCTTTGACACTACTTCTTCTCAATTCCCCCGAATTTTCGTATGCGCTTTTGATAATCAATCAGCGCCGTTATCAATTCGTCCTTTGTAAAATCAGGCCAAAATGTTTGGGTGACATAAATCTCCGCGTAGGCAATCTGCCACAAGAGAAAATTACTCACCCGCATCTCCCCCGCAGTTCGAATGAGGAGATCAGGGTCAGGCAATGCAGCCGTATAAAGCCGGCTCGAAATTGCATTATCATCGATTGATTCGGGATCGAGCGCCCCAGCGGCAGCTTCACGCGCCAGTGATTTAGCGGCATCGACAATCTCTGCCCTCCCGCCATAATTGATTGCCAGGTTAAGTGTCAGGCGGGTGTTATTCCGTGTCGTCTCCATACCCGTTAAAAGAGCTTCTCGAAGCGAATCAGGAAGTTGATCTATTCGCCCGCAGAAGGTTACTCGAACCCCGTTCTTATGAAGTTCACGAAGCTGCTCTTTAATCGCATGCTCAATGAGGCTCATCAAACCACTAACCTCATCCATCGGCCTTCGCCAATTTTCAACACTGAACACATAAAGCGTCAGCGTTGAAATGCCTACATCCGTTGAGAACCTAACAATCTCTTGGACGGTCTTATAGCCACGACGATGACCCAATAAACGAGGAAGGCCGCGCTTCTGAGCCCAACGGCCATTGCCATCCATAATAATCGCGATATGCGAAGGAAGCCGTGTTAAATCAACACCGTGAGATTGCGCATATTCGCGAGTGGATGCTTCGCTCGAATCGATTGCGGAGCGCCCCTTGGATGCCATCAGACCTCCAACAGCTCTTCTTCCTTCTTCTTCTGGAGCTGTGTTGCCTGCTCGATATATTTATCAGTCACTTTCTGAACTTTTTCTTCTGCGCGCTTACGATCATCTTCCGATATCTTCTTAGCTTTCTCTTCAGCCTTGAGGTGATCGTTGATGTCGCGTCGCACATTACGAATAGCCACATGAGCTTCTTCACCGCGCTTATGAAGCTGCTTAATCATTTCTTTGCGGCGATCTTCAGTCAAAGGCGGGATATTCAGGCGAATACCGGCGCTATCGGACATTGGGTTAATACCAAGGTCTGACTTCTGAATGGCCTTTTCAATAAGCGGATAGGCGCTCTTATCCCAGGGTGTAATGAGAATTTGGCGTGGTTCAGGTACGCTGATATTAGCGAGTTGATTAAGATGGGTTGGCGTCCCAAAATAATCGACTGTGATCCGTTCAAGCATCATAGGGTTCGCCCGTCCCGTACGAAATGTTTGAAAATCATGGCTAGCATGCTCCACGGCCTGCTGCATTCGTTTTTCCGCATCTTTCAATAGGTCTTCAACCATCTTGTTTCCCTCCAATTGTAGTGCCGATGTTTGCGCCTAGTACTGCGCGCAATATATTTCCATAATCATTGATATCGAAAACGATGACCGGAAGTTTGTTCTCCATACACATGGCCAATGCTGTCAGGTCCATAACCTTCAGCTTCCGCTCAATCGCCTCATCGTAACTGAGAGCATTATATCGAATGGCATCCGGATAGATGTTTGGGTCTTTATCGTAAACGCCATCGACTTTTGTCGCCTTCAAAAGCACATCCGCGTGAAGTTCAATGGCTCTAAGAGAAGCAGCCGTATCGGTCGTGAAGAACGGATTACCCGTTCCAGCAGCCAAAATGACCACTCGACCCTTTTCAAGATGTCGAACAGCTCGTCGCCGAATAAACGGCTCGGCTACTGCCGACATAGTGATTGCGCTTTGGACGCGTGTTGGAACGTTGAACTTCGTTTCTAGGGCTTCTTGAAGAGAAAGTGAGTTAATAACAGTGCCCAGCATCCCCATATAGTCGGCAGTGGCGTGCTCCATTCCACTCTCGGCAGCAACGTTGCCTCGAATGATATTGCCCGCGCCAACTACGATGGCGATCTGGACACCTAATGCCTGCACTTCGGCGATTTCGCGGGCGATTTTATGGATGGTCTCGGTATCGAGACCAAACCCTTTGCCGCCCGCAAAAACCTCACCGCTGAGCTTTAGCAATACTCGCTTAAAGCGAGGATTATCTTCAATGTCATCATCAGCGACCAACCTAGACCTCCTCAGAGGTGGTTAGTTTGACGAAACGCTTAACGCGAACCTTCGCGCTCCACTTCTTTTCAAACTCTTCAACAAACTTGCCCACCGAGAGTTTGTCATCTCGCCAATAGGCCTGATCCATAAGCGATTGTTGAGAGATCAAACCCTTTTCAAC
>JBAXQP010000155.1 GCA_037131655.1 bacterium
ATGTTTCGCTCAGCATCTGTAAAGTTCGCAAATGATCCTTCGAAAACTTATCAGGAGAACGAAAATCATAAATACCGTATGCATACGTTTTCTTGGATCCTTCCGGACGACCAAGCTTTGGTGAATGAGTCACTTCGGAACTCATGGACGGGGAATTTGTTGTAGGTGAATCTTCGGAACTATCACCCGTTAAGGTAGAAAGTAGGGCTTCGATTTCTTCCTGCGATAATATTTCGGACACAGCGTTCCTCTTCGTCCAACTGATTAAATCCGTATTTATACGGTTATTGACATATTTAATCATCGGCTTGAGGAGGAGTAAACCGCAGGGTATTAGCTATGAAAAGCCTTAAAAACTTCACACGCCCTCTGAGCATTTACCTTCATAGTTGATTCATTAAGAGAGAATCGGGGTGGTGTTGGGGGATTAAGTAATTGGTGAGTATGGATTAGGCAAAAAAGAAAAAATGAGTCGGCTGGGACTCGAACCCAGGACCCACGCCTTAAAAGGGCGTTGCTCTACCGTCTGAGCTACCGACTCGCAGTCGGACAAGTATACCCTACCGTTTCCAGTGGAATCAAAGTGAATCTGAAGTAAAGGACAGATTGAGACAAACCTATTCCCCAGCCAGCTCATAGGCTAGCGCTTCAAAAGAATCGATCATGAGATTTATATCGTATCGACTTTCTGCAAATGATCGGGCATTGCTAGCTAAACGTTTTGCAAAAGCCTTGTCACCCAACAATCTTTCAAAAGTTTTGATGCAATCTTTTAGGTTGCCGGGACGATAAAGTAGCCCGTTCACTCCGTCTTCTATTTCAGCGCCCTGTCCTCCACGAGAGGTTGTAATAATGGCTAATCCTCGTGCTGCTCCCTCAACTAGGGTATATGGAAGACCTTCATAACGCTCAGAGGGGATAAATAAAGCATCGGAGGCTGCGTAATAGCGCCCCATGTCAGATTGTGGAATTCTTCCAGTGAAAAGAACAGAATTTGTAACTCCCAATTCTGAAGCTAAATTCTTTAAGTTGTCAGATTCCGGTCCGTCTCCCACTATCAGCATTCTCAAGTCGGGATATTTCAATGCTAGAGCAGGTAAGACTTTGATGGCCATATCAAAGCTTTTATCTTGTGATAATCGCCCAGGGCAAAGGATAACAAATGCTTCATTAAATCCAAGTTCAGTTCGTGTTTTTTGGCGAACATCAGGGTTAGGAGAATAGTCGTTAAGGTCAACACCATTAGGGATAATTCTTAGGCGCTTTTTCGGGATCAAATACTGCGTTCTAAGACACTGTGCCACATAGGGTCCGACGGCAACGACCTTATCTGCGCTGCGCCATCCCTGCCATTGCATCTTTATCCCAGGAGTGCCCCACTCAAAGTCAAGCTTCACCATCGAATGGCGCAGCATTCGGTAGTGTCTAATGAACAGATTTTTTACGGAGGCGGAAGATGAGAGGATTTCGATCCAAAACGTCCCATGACAAATAAGCATGCATGGAGGTCGCTGATTGCGTGGGGTTCGATGCACGTATGGGCCGAGCGCAAGTGATTGGCTGATTAATACATCGAAAGGTTTTTCTTGCTGTAGTTCCTTGATTAACCTTTCGGCTCCTCGATAAAAATTGGGATTGTATTTACCAGGCAGCGAATCGGGGATGAAAAGTATCTCTACGCCATCTTCGTTAAGCCGTTCCAAGCCGTCAGGATGTTCGGAGGTTACTAAGGTGATTTTGTGACCACGAGCCGCCAATCCTTTGCATAGGTCTCGGCAGTGTCGTTCGAGACCGCCAATTCCATGATGCAATGTAGCTCGTGAGGCGACGAGGATGTTAAGTTTGGTTTGGCTCATATACACATTTATTCTACCAGAAGGGCATCTATTGATTCCTTACGGCCATGGGAAGACTGGGGTTTCTATGCGCCAAATTAATCTGAGCACGGTCCAGAGCACAGCCATCATGAACTCGCCGAATATGAGACCCAAGAAGAAGGGGCGCATTTTGCGATACATCGGCATGCCGCCATAGCGCAAGACCGGCACTTTAATTAACCAGGCGATAAGCATAACGAACCAGAAGCATACCACTCCCCAGGTTGCGCTCATCGCAAAACCTAACGGATGGAATGGGAACCATGGGAAGCGCGTTCGGAAGAAGGCCATTACTCCCGTCACCACAAGCCCAATTACAAAGAATACCGGGCGAACCCATGGGATAGGGGCGCTTTGCCCTCCGCTCATAAAGGGCGCATTTTGCCGGAAGAATCGAATGTTTTCACCTTGGAAATCGTATTTATATAGATTGCCTGCTCCGAAAGTATAAGGGAACCAGAGATGGATAAAAGTTCCGATGATAAGAGTGAGTATCAACCCAAACCCCAACATTCGCAGAAGCGTTTTGCGCTTTAATGCAACATCATCGCCTATTTTATGGGCATCCATAAGTCCGGTGATGGGAATCCCTCTTAAATCTCGGGTGAATAGCCGGTCAGTAAAGGGAGTAAGCGCTAGGTTTTGAGCTCCTAGGATGGAATATTTCTCCATCGTCAGAATATCGGAGGGGGTAAAGCAAGCTTCCGTACACCATAAACCACCTTCAGCAGTGGCGCGCGCCATTACTAACCCTTGAACGAGCAAATAAATTCCATAAATGCTGAGTGTGACCCACCAGGTCATGCCGATTAGACTGCACCAGAAAACAATAAATACAAGCGCGCCAACAAACCCCCAAAAGGCAACGCGATATGAAAACATCTCCTGGCTATCGTAATCCTTAATCCGTCCAAATGCGCAACTGACAACATTTTTCAGATGATGACGCGCGAGGAAAAGAATGTAAATGGACATCGCAAAGAAACCGCCGGAGCACTCCCATTTGATAATTGCTCCTGCCGCGGCGTGATTGGCAGAGATATCCAATCCCATATAAAGCGATATTATCTCTTGGACTTTCCCAAATAAATAGAAGAACCAGAAGCTGAAAAGCAACTCAGTTGGAATCAGGAAGAAGAAACCAAGCCCTGACAGGGTCAAAAGGATGGTTGTGTAGCTCATTCGGCCTTGTAGTTGCGGCTGATTGAATGCTGAGGCTAGATCGAATCTGAGCGGAATTTCAGGGATCCACGGAAAGTTGCGGTGCAAACCATTGAGGGTAAACAAAGCCACAGGTAGCGCTACGCCGTACCAGAACCATCGGTTGTTTAAAAATTCGCCTTGTCCGCGCATGATTTCGAGGGGCAGTTGGACTAAGGGGAAAGGCAGACGCTCATTCTCGACCCATTGACGTCGCAGGATAATTGACATACATAAGAATGCAAAGAAGACCGCCGCAACGAGGGCCAGCCAGTAAAGAGTTGACGTTGCCCATGCGCTCCATGGAATACTCATTCCACCGGGTAGCCCTTCGTAATACCAGCTTACGATTTGGGAGGGTGGAGTGGATTTCAAGTCCCACGGCACCATGAATTGCTTGAAATATGGGAAGTAAAGCTTGTCCCAGTGCTCTTTAGGCGCGAAATAGTTGATACCCACTTGCATCGGGAAGATGCGCTCCATTAGCCCACGGCCTGAAATAAGAGCGCTGAAAAGCATCATCACAAAGATAACTGCTAACTCTGGAGTTGATAGCGTCCAATTAGGATTTATTTTGCGTATAAACCGATTCGCGAAGGCTAATAAAAAGAGCAGCGCAATAGCAGCAGGCGGCAGAGCGAAAACACCCATCTGAATGGTCCCCTGTAGATCAGCCGATGAGACCACCAAAGAAACGATCCCCACACCAATCGCGCCAATCAAAAGTGTGCGAAAAGGGCGGATAGCCGTAACGATTTGAGGATTTTGCTCGATGTTCGAATCCGGAAACTTACCTATCACAATTGCATCCTATTAAATTAAAATAAAGCGCCAGCAGCTCAAAGCTAGAAAATTTATTCCAAACTCACGCGTCTGTTTAATATATCGGCACACCTCACCTTATCCGTAAGTTTACCTGCCAATTATTGTATGAGATTGCAACATTAATCCGAAATTGAAGAGGAATTTAGTTGAAAACGAGATAATAGAAAGGGGGGACGAGGCATATGCCATGTCCCCCTTTCTAATCTTATGGTTTATAATCTAAGATAGTCGGTTCTTGTGGGCGGCGAGAGAGGATATCTGGGAATTTCGGGAAGGCGGCATGAGGCTCTACTTGATACCAGAAGGCGGTGCTGTCCATGTCGTCTGAGCGTTCGGCCAGGGTTTCGTGATAACCGATGTTTTGGACGGTTATTCTTATTTCTTTCATAAAACGAATGGGATCGACAACATGCCAACGGTACATTGAGACACGGCCTCCTCGATAAAGTGGGCAGCCGTGATAGGGACTGCACCACTCGCCGATGCCGTATGATGAGAGGAAATAGTCCTCTATGCCCGTTCCGCAGAGAGTGGGGAACTCCTTATCGCCATCGAGGTACACCTTGACCTCGCCTTCACCCCACCATTGAGTTCGAAGTGGGCAGAGCGATAACACGGTCCCAACGTAATGCCCTCGCCCTTTGGCTTCTAATAGGGTGTAATCTTTTTTGAGGGTAGTCGGATTTTCGCGTCGCCATTGAGCATGAAAACGGGCTGCTTTCGGATCGAGACAATCGTATCTTTCGCCATCGATTTGATAGAAAACCATTGGTTGCTCTTCCGTATGCTGGTTCTCTATTTCGATACGAGCAGAGGTTGCGAATGGCATGGACCAGAAGCAATTCAAGGCGCGACCTTCAGCGATAGTGACCATTTGAGAGACCAACGGAGCAGGCGTGCCTTGGCCGAGGGCAAAGAAATCGCCGATTGGCGCTTCAACTGAAGGCGTTTCTTCGTCATCCCAGTACATGCGGATGACCATGTCGCGCAAAATGTTATGGCCTGGTTCATAGTCAACCTTGGGCAATGGAAGCCCAAACCAAATATGCTTAATGCACCCTGCGCCTTTAATATCGGCAAGGATAGCGGTGGATTGCGCTGGGATTGTTATACAGGGGCTGCCTTTTCGAGTGGGGCCGAGCTGTTCGCTGGCAGTTTGTCCGCCTTTTCCCTTTTCACCACTCGGATTTTCAGCAGTAAGCGCAAAAGTTTGCGCATCAGATAAAAAGGGCATAAATCCAAGGTCAATAGATTGGTCCATATTCCAGTCTCCTTATAGTGCTGTATCCGAAACAGCGAGATTGTACCTTACCTGCGAGCGCGAAGCTTCTTGAGTATAATATGAGTAAGAGAAAGTAATTCGAGGAGTCAGTGAACATGGACAAGGTGAGATGTGCAGTTATTGGCGTGGGGGCGATGGGGAGCGATCATTGCCGAAACATTAATGAAGATATTTCCGAAGTTGAGTTAACCGCGGTTTGTGATACTAACCCGGATGCGCTTCTGCCAATTGCGGAGAAGTTCAGTGTGCCGGGATTTGCTACTCATCAAGAGTTGTTGGAAAGTGGGCTGGTCGATATGGTTATTATTGCCACCCCCCACTATTTTCATCCGCCGATTGCGATTGATGCATTTAAAAAGGGACTTCACGTCATTTCCGAAAAGCCGATTGCCGTGACAGTGAGTGATGCGGATGCAATGATTAAGGCTGCCAAAGAGGCGGACAAGATTTTTGGCGTAATGCACCAAATGCGCTCTTCACCCAGATTGAGAGCCGTAAAGAAGATGATTCAGGATGGGCTGATAGGTGAAATCAACCGTACAAATATGATTTTTCCTTCATTCCGATGCCAGGCATATTACAATTCTCAGGAATGGCGCGCAACTTGGACAGGTGAGGGCGGAGGCATTTTAATCAATCAAGCGCCGCATGCACTCGACCTTCTTACTTGGTGGGGAGGACTTCCATCCCGAGTTACCGGTTTTACCCGTACCCGATTGCATGATATCGAAGTCGAAGATGAGGCCTGGGCTTTACTCGAATATTCAAACGGCGCTATCGGCTATCTTTATGCCAGCACGACTGAAGAGCCATACGATCTCGAAATCGACATTTGCGGCGATCGCGGTAGGGTGAAAGACGATAATAGCGGCCTCAAGTTCCTTCAGTGCAAGGAATCGATCAGTGAGTTCAATAAAAATGCCAAGGGGATGTGGGACGGTATAGGGGCAGACCCAATCCCGCTCGATATTCCTAAGGATCCTGAAGGAACGCTTGAAGGTCATGCGGGCATTATCCAAAACTGCGCCCGTGCAATAAAGGATAAAGAAACTCCTCTGTTTTCTCCTGGAGAGGACGGGTTGGCGGTTGTCGAGATGATTAACGCCATCACTCTCTCTAGTCGACGAAATAAGCCAGTCGATGTACCCGTGAACCGCGCAGAGTATGATGAATTAATGGACGAGCTTAAAGCAACCTCAAAGCATAAAACTACGGTGAGTGTGCAGCGAGTAACCGATCCCAAATACGCTCCGAAATCATAGGGTTATTTCTTGATAATAAAGGGGCTATGAGCTTTTGTGTGGATAGATCATAAGTATTCCGTGAAAGAAGAGGGTCGCGAAAATTCCGCTATCCGCTAGTTGAAAAGAAGGAATATGGGTATTTTATGGCGAATAATTAGGCTTAGTTAGAACTGTGGAGTGTTAAAGATGAGAACAGTATGGATATTAGTAATCGCGATTATGG
>JBAXQP010000156.1 GCA_037131655.1 bacterium
TTAAAGCTCAGGTTCATATGGGCGGAAGAGGCAAAGCGGGAGGAATTCGCCTTGTCGACACTCCCAGCCAAGCTGCTGAAGCGGCAAAGGACATTATCGGCACCCGACTCATCTCCGCCCAAAATCCACAGGGCATGATTCCCGACAAGGTCTTGGTGGTCGAGCAGATAGCTATCGATAAAGAGTACTACCTGGCAATCACCCTCGATCGTTCGGCTCAGTGCGATACGGTCATTCTAAGCGCGATGGGCGGTGTGGATATCGAGGAAGTCGCTCACAAACACCCAGAAGCTATCATTAAACTCCCTATAGATCCGGAATGGGGTTTATGGGATTATCAAATCCGAGCGGCAATCGACAGCGCCCATATCGACCCGATGGTAAAAAAGCAGCTAGTCGGAATTATCATGAACCTGCTGAAAGCTTACCAATCGGTCGATGCCTCTCTTATCGAAATCAACCCTTTGGCGCAAACCCCTGAAAAAATGCTCATTGCCGCCGATGCGAAGGTTACGATAGACGATAACGCCCTCTTTCGCCAAAAAGCCTTGGCAGTGATGCAGGAAGCCACAGCGGACGACCCCATCGAAGCGGAGGCCCAACGGAACGGAATAGCCTACGTTCGCCTGACAGGAGATATCGGAGTTATCGGCAATGGGGCAGGGCTAGTGATGTCGACGATGGATGAAGTCAGTCGAGCAGGGGGAAGTGCGGCGAATTTTTTGGATATCGGCGGCGGAGCTAGTGCGGTGAAGGTCAAGCAGTCAGTCGAACTTGTACTGCATGATCCCAACGTAAAAGGGCTTTTCTTCAATATTTTCGGCGGCATCACCCGAGGCGATGCGGTCGCTCAAGGCATACTCAAGGCATTTGGTGAATTAGAAGTCAAAATCCCCGTTGTCATACGGCTTGAAGGCACCAACGCCGCCGAAGGCCGCCAATTATTAGAAGGTTCCAACCTAATCCTCGCCGAAACCATGCAAGAGGCCGCGAGTAAGATAGTGGAAGCTGTAAGACTCTCTTCTTAAGCTGACCCAGGCCGTATCGAAGGACGGAGAGGGTTAACTATCAGTTAAGTCAAAGCGAGGTTGATTCGGTACAATCAACCTCGCTTTGACATTTTTACATGTGTAGGGATCTGTGCCCCCTACACCCCTTTTCCAAGGGGGGAATGGCCCGGATCAGCCTTCCGCCTACTTCAAATACAACTTCACCGTCACGATCTCGAAGGGGTTGAAGTTTAAATTAATAGCGTTATCGGCTATTGGGAGCTCTTCCAGGTTGTCTTCCAGCATGTCGCAAAGATAGGCCTTACTTGCCTTGAGAGTTGTTGTCAGCTTGCACGGGCCACGTGAGTTGTGGGCGTCGTATAGTCTGATAATTAGGGCTTCTTCATCTTCGGCTTTTTTGACGGCTTCGATGATTACGCCGGGTTTGTTGACCGAAAAGAAAGACTGGCAAGTGGGGAGTTGGCCAGCGGAGGGCTTTACTTCCATCGCATGGGCTGGGGCGTTTAAGGCGTAGGCCTTTTCGATGACTTTGCCTTGGCGCAAATCGCCGACGTGCGGGAGGAGGGCATAGGTCAGAACATGATGGCCTCGATCGCAGAGATCATCCGGTGCGACGGGAGCGCGCAAGAGGGTTAGGCGCATGACGCCGCCGAAGATGTCGTGCCCATATTTGCAGTCGTTAAGAAGCGCAACTCCATAATCAGCCTCGCTTAAATCGGCCCATTTGTGGGCGCAGACTTCAAAGCGGGCTATATCCCAACTGGTGTTCTGATGGGTCGGGCGCTCGGCAAAGCCATATTGGATTTCATAAGTTGCCCTTGGCGAGTTTATGTCAACGGGGAAGGCCACTTTTAACAGCTTGGTCTCCTCTTTCCAATCGATCTCTGTATAGAACTCAATCTGAGGGCTTTCGCTTGTCAGACGCACGTATTGGGTGATGCGAGAGTTGCTGAAGCTGCGCACCAACTTAATTGCCGCGCGCACAGGGCCTCGCTCGACCACTTCCATGCTCTCCAAGTTGGTGATGTCTTCGCCGGTCTCATGATAATAAGCTTCGATATCCCACGCATCCCAACCTAAGGGTTGGTCATCGAAGAATTGAAATACATTTGCTTTCTTTCCGGGGGCCAAAACTTCCCGATTGGAGCCATCATGATTGGCGCCTTTATGGAGGATTCGGCTAATTAAGCCCTGCTCATCGAATTCGACGCGCACGAACTTATTCTCCAGCTTGCGATTATCCACTTTGAGGGTTGGCTTACTCACTGCCGCTTTGCCGTCCAAATCGACGAACATATAGCCGTAATCGGGCAATCCTCCGACTTCACTGATGACATGGCCTCGGTCGTCTTGAGCTGCGAATGATTTTCCGCTAACAGGCTGGACCGCGCTTACTTCAGTGCCGCCCCATACTGGGATTTCAACTAATTGCTGGCCGGCGGGATGATTGCTCACTACAAGCGCCGGGCGCTTCATCCCACTTGTATCGGCGCCGGATGCAATCCGTTCCATTGCCTCTTCGATTAATTGGCTTGTGATATGGAAGACCTCGGCGTACTCTTTATCCGAATCGCGATACACTTCCCTGATGCTCGAACCGGGGATGATATCGTGGAATTGGTTGAAAAGGACGATCTTCCAGGCGTGTTCGAGCTTCTCCTGCGGATAATCTTTAAGCCCACCTGGGGCAACACTCCATAAGAATTCAGCATCCCGCAACGCCAATTCGGCTTTGCGGTTATTGCGCTTATTCGCCGCTTGACTGGTATAGGTGCCTCGGTGAAGTTCGAAATACAATTCACCCGCCCAAACAGGCATTTCCTTCTTCTCAGGAAGGCTTAGATAATAGGGCTGAAGCTTTTCAGCCGTGCCTGAGGGGTTATCGGTGTCCCAATAATCTTCAACAAGCTTGCCAAAAAACGTGCTCAATTGTTCCGGCTGAACCTTGGGTAGGCCGTCAATATCAGCCACTCGGCGCATATTTTCGACCATCTCCTGTGTCGGACCGCCGCCTCCATCACCAAAGCCGAATAGATAGAGCGCGTGGTCGCTTCGGTCATGTTCTTTGGCATTGTGCACACTAAATAGCAATTCCTTCGGCGTCATTACACCGTTACAGTTATCGGATGGCGGGAAGTGGGAAAGAACTTTGCTGCCATCGATGCCCTGCCACAGGAACGAGTTGTGGGGGAACTTGTTGAACTGATTCCAACTCATTTTTATTGTCATGAAGTAGTCGATTCGGCATTTGCGCAAAATCTGCGGCAGGCCGGCGGCATAGCCGAACACATCAGGCAGGAACATATCTTTGGTCTCTACCCCGAACTCCTTCATAAAGAAACGTTTGCCATAAAAAAATTGCCGGACTAAACTTTCTCCGCTTGTCAGGTTACAATCGGCCTCGACCCACATACTTCCGACCAGTTCGAATTGGCCAGAGCGAACTTTCTCTTTTATTCGCTCATAGAGCGCCGGATGGTCATTTTTAACCCATTCCAACTGCACCGCCTGCGAGACCAGGAACTTGTAATCGGGGTTCTGATCCATCATTTTAATGGCAGTTGAGAAAGTGTGGGCGGCTTTGCGGACAGTAATCCACCACGGCCAAAGCCAGGCACAATCGAGATGAGCCATACCGATGGCGCTCATATTAAGGGCGCTTGAAGCGGCGGGCTTGTTATAGACAACCGCTAAAATCTCCCGCGCAGCCTTGGCTGCCTTGCGGAAACCTTCGATGTCTTTGACTTCAAACGCAATCGGGGGCATCTCTTTTACGCAGAGGTTGACTACATCATTAAGCGCCCACAGAAGCTGTCCGCGACGAGGCTCATTCTCGGGAAGCTCTTTTAATAAGTCAAAAGCATTAGTTAAATCGTAATATAGGCCGAAGAGTTCGTTGTCATATATTTTAAGGACGCATTCACCGACTTTGTATATGTCTGCAGGGGGGATAGCCCCTCTTCCATGGTCACTTACGCCGGGATTGATGCCATAGACCTCAGCCCAGATGTCGATTTTCTCGCCTCCGACAGCGCAATCTGTAAGCACATAGGTCTGGTGCGCCCAATCGATTCCTTGGACAGGGGAATTATTCTCCCATATGATCGTTTCGCTACCGGTTTCGAGGCAGACGACGATCTTTTCGCCTGCCCACTCGTCTGGGATGGTTCCCTGGAAACGGAACCATGCAGTGCTCCAAACGGGTCCCCAACCATAACCAGGCTCAACCGTGGTCATTTTTGCCTCGTTGGAAGCGATCGCTTTCATCACCTCGTCCTGGGTGCGGTAGTCATATTTCTCAACTCCCATATAGAGCATCTCAATTGAGAGCGCCTGCTTTTTCTCCAGCAATCGAGGCTTGACATAGCTCTCGATAAACTGCTCGATACGTTTTTGTGTTATAGAAGGGTGTTTGTGCACAACTATTTTCCTTTCTCAGTCTCTTATTCATAAAGCCATAAATAGGCTCTAATGATTTTACTTTCCTTGGGCATCAAATGCGTTCACTTTTAGCTGTTGTGTGACTTTTTATTGGAGAAGAAGTTCTTCTACAGTGAGAGAACACCCGCGAAGCTCGGATTCCTGCGCTCTTCCGATTAGTTGAAAGCCCTCATCCAATCGAACTCCGATATCCTCGGTCTGAAGCGCTGCAACGGAGTTGAAGTTTGCCAAATCGAAGTGGGTAAGCAGTCCTCTTCCGCCTATGCCGACTTCCTGACCGGAAAGGGGATCAATAATTCGGGTTCGGCACCATCGTACGCCGAGCTTACGTGGAAGCCGAGTGGCATTACTATTTTTATCAACAAACGAGCTGTCATAGAACTGGGAAGCCATCTCGCACATGCCGTATTCGCTAAGGGCGGGGGCATTAAGACGCTCTTCGAAGAGTTGATAAAGCTCTTCAGGAGCAACTTCACGCATCCGGCCTTTGAATCCGCCCGTCTCGATTATCAGACTTCCCTTTGGAAGCTCAAACTTATCCGGGCATCGGTCAAAGACAGTGATCCATGCAAAAGCGGTGCCGAAGAGAATCAGTGGTGATTGGGCTGAACACAGCGCGATTTCGAACCCTTCAGGGATACCTTCGTCCCAGAAAAAGCGATGATCCAGCCCAGGCATTTCTCGCATCAGCGACTCGACCATATACGAAAGAGAAGAATTGGGAGATTGTTCGAACGAAGGCATCAACGCCCAGATCGGTAGTTGCTCGCCTTTTGGCAAGACGTATTGCCTGAACCCCGTATTCAAAGAAAGATCATAAAGCTTCTCAGCATCACTATCAAGAAAATGGCGGCTAGGGCTTCCTTGAGAGGTGCCGCTGGAATGGAATACCAATACTGCCTTATTAGGTTCAACACAGCTCAAATTGTACCGTTTGAACGCTACAGCGGGAACGGCTGGGATACCCTCCCATTTCTTAACGGAAGCCGGAGTATGGCCTGAAGCATCACAGAATTGACGATAGGGCCGATTACGCCCGTATTGATAGGCAAATAGCTCCAACGCTAATTCGTCAAAGTCACCCTCACCCTTTTCAATGAAGGCAGCGATTTTTTTTGCAAGCGGATGGTCGAAATTAGTCATCATAGATGCCGATCGGTCAGCGGTTGTAATACTGGACTATGCGCAATTTTAGGGCCCATCAGCGTATTAAGCCGCGAAATCAAGTAGTGAAAGGGAAAGCGTTTCCCCGGGCAGAATGTTTGATTCAAGTCATTATGCTTGATGACATGATCGATAGGGATATGATAACGCTGCATAAGGCTTGTGGTGAGCTTGATTGCAGCCAGCATCTGCGCTTTGGTCGGCTTAGTTGGACCATGCTTTCGGAAATAGGGTTTATTACTTTGGAAATTGCCGATAAAGCAGATGCCGAGATAATGCTCGTTATAGCCGCGAGCATGCGCTCCTAAACAATGTTCCGGCCGACCGGCCTGAATCTCACCATTAGGCATAATAACGTAGTGGTAACCGATGTGATATACCTTGCCTTCGAATACGACTTGCCACCCGTTTTTGGCATGCATCCGATCAATAAACTGCGCATCTACTCGGTCACGTCCCATGTACGCGCCTGTGCCGCTATGATGAAAGACAATCCCAATCGGGTTCTGAAGTACCGCAGGTGGTAATTGCGAGTTAGGATGTCTTTTTGGTGTTAATCGAACTACGGTCCACAGAATTAGTACTCCGATGATTAGCGCTGCAATGATCCAGATCAACAGTCCAGTCCGGGGCATGTCATCAGTCTGTTCGACCTTCAAGAGCATTCGCCCCCTGTCAATTCGATTTGGATACCAAGTGAGTCCCGAGCACTCCGGACAACTTTCCGACTGCCAGCTTGCGATAGGAACTAATTCTATTTTATCGCGAGCCATATGATATTGTCCATAAACTGACAAAAGATTCCTGAATTCATTAATTAGCTTCCTATGACATTAATACGTTCGCGATGAGCAGTTGGTACGCACTTTAGTGTAGAATTTAAACAATAAGTTTAAGGAGAGCGATCATGGCTATCCTAATCGATGAGAATACACGTGTTGTAGTTTCGGGAATGACGGGGCACGAGGG
>JBAXQP010000157.1 GCA_037131655.1 bacterium
TTATTCAACCCGGTTCTTCAACCAATTCAGCGATACTCTAATTAGCTAACTATAAAAACAGGCGGGTTCCAAACGGAACCCGCCTGTTTTTTATTTGATTGGTTAAAACTTATTGACTCGTTACTGTTTTCCAAGAAAGACGTTGGTAGGTACCTGTTGTTGGATAGAACGGTGGTGGGTTTATCGCTAGACGGGGGTCGTAGCTATAGTTCTTTGAATAGCCACTGGAGAGTGTGCCGGTTGATGAGTTGAACGTGCCGACGGGTCCTCTTTTTTTCTGGATGACTCCGCCGAGCAGTTTCAATGTGCCGGTGGGTGTTTTCGTGTCGTAGTTCGTTACGTAGAAGCTTCCAGTAGTAGTATTTTGACCGCCTGCTGTCATCACCGCATCGATTTCAAGGTTTTGAGGGGCAGTCGAAGCAATCACTACGTTGTTAGCCACTAGGCCAAGAGTTCCTGCCGCTAAGTTCACTGCATCAGAACTGGATTTCGTCTTGTCGGGTCGAGTGCGGTAAACGAGGTTATCAGCGATTGTAATGTTTTTACCGGCATTTACGTCTGTAGCGATGGTCCATGCTGAGCGTGTCGCGATAGCGCCCATCGTAACTTTATTGTCTGCAACCTCCCCTTTTAATGAGGTGATATTCCCCGTGCAATAAACTGCACCGTTTGTTATTGGGCCGCTGACAGTTGAACCGTCCGGTTTTAATAATGTTGATGATCCATTGGCTACATCGACAGTAACCGTACTCGTACTCGTCCCCTGTTTAATGGTGAAAACCTGCCTGCCTGACGTATCGACCGAAAGCGCCATCGTGCAGTCACCATAGATATAGATACCGCCGCTATTGGATGATTTCAGAGAAACGCCGGTAGTGGTTGGAAAGCCGGTTGATGCTCCCCATGCCGCATTTTTCTGAGCGTCAGTCGAATTGGGGAGAGCAATTGTAGGCATTCCGAGTTGGTATCCCCTGCTACCATTTTCATATATCTTTTTGAAGGTGGTTTCATTTGAAGGCGTGCTTGGGTTATAGGCGATCGATGATCCGCTTACCGTTACCAAATCTTTGAATATGGAAGCGCTTGAGTTGGTATAGTTGATAGAGAGCTTCGATCCGTTTGCGCTGTTGGTATGTGCAGGGCCATCGCAAATATCACCCGTTTTCCACCAGATTGCGCCATTAGTGATACTCGATGATTCCTGATCGGTGAAATAGGCGAATTTCCCGAATGTCGCTTGTTGAATCACAAGTTGCACTGTTTTTGTATTTCCATTAACAGTCCCAACCGACGTTATTGTATATGATTTAAGGTATTGCGTAGCATTGGCCGGATCGGGGGTTATTGTGACCCGATAGGTTCCAGCTCCAAGCGATTGTGCGCCGTTGAAAGGATCAAACGGAGAGGTTTGGGATGGCGGTGTTGATTGATTTCGAACCCATAACGCAGCCATTTCAGCCCCTGACTCTGCAAGGTTGAAACTGGTAGCCTGAAATGTTCTGGTTTGTCCCATATGCAGCCCATTGACAGTGACGGTTAGCACGCCAACCCCCATGAGTGTCACAAGTAGTAACATGATCATGGTCATAATCAAGATAGCGCCGCGTGTTTTTTTCGGAGAAGCAAATCGGTTTTTAATATAGGGTCTCATATCAATAATTCCTTAGGTATACAACTCGCTCAGTTAGGTACGTCGTCTTAGAACCACTCGATCCGGTATTTCTCGCATCTACAGTAATTTGAACGGATCGAGTAGTATCGATGGTGTATCTTACGGCCTGGATATTCCTTGCGACAATACGACTTCCGCCCTTTGACGGATTTCGCCAAAGATAAGTCCCCGTCCTAGTTAATGAACCGGTATTATCAGACAAATAGTAATCGATGGTATTGGTTGGATCCGCCACTTGACGGTTGTAATATCCATTGGCAGTGGTTATAGGATAGGTCAATTGCAAGCGTGTGCCGCTGCTTAGAATTGCGTAGCTCTTGGCTTCTCGAAGATCACTTACGATCTTTTGCATAGCCACAACGGCATCTGAATCCGAGTATGCTTGCACAGTGATGCTATCATAAGATCGCATGGTTGACAAGAGCACTGCGAAGCCGCAGATCGTGACAAAAGCCATTATCCCGACTGAAGTCATCAGCTCAACTAATGTGAATCCGCGGCGATTTCTTAACATTTGATATTACTCCGTATTGCAAATAAGTGCGGTTAAAGTAACCGAACTTATTTTATTTTCAAAGAGAACCTTTTTCCATGAAATAGTAATCGTTACTTGTGTAACCGTTGTATTGATGGCGGCCACTTGGATTGAAGTTGATGCTGCAGGAAGGTAGGTTCCTACTTCATCGGTAACCATAAATGTATAGGGAGAAGTGGCTGGAGTACTATCAATAATTCCAGCATTTTTCATTTCCGTATAGTTCAATCGGCCAAAGCCGATTGCTCTCAATTGGTCAACTTTGTGTTGACAAAGACTGGTGGCTTGTGCGTACTGACCATTCAAGCGACCAGATTGTGCAGAAGAGTGTAGCGTTCCGGCAAATATAATGACCATCGCAGTAATAATCGATAGCGAGATCATGACTTCAAGTAAGGTGAAGCCTGATTGCCGGGGGAAATTGGCGAGCTTTTTGTTTTTATATAATCTTTTGTTCATGACTAGTCCATCTCTATTCATATATTATCGGCGAGAACGAATTATGGCTCTAGCCACTTTCCGATATAACATTTGTAGTTCAATACCGATTTTCCATAAGAAAGTTAATATCCACACCGTCAGTATGCCGGTTTGTCTAGTTCAATTTGCTTAGGCTATATTGAGGATAGGACAAATTTAGTAATACATCAGGGAAGCAGGAGAACTATTTTATTCCAAACGTCCAATAACAATCCTGATGTCAAAACGACTATAATAGAGCTATGAAAAGTCAGTTATCGGGCAAAAAATCCATTGTTCTAAAGGATACTCTGCCGAAATCACTCTATCAAATCGTTCTGCGTTATCCTGATAAACCGGCGATACAAAGTCGAGTTGATGGAGTTTTTCAGCCGATTACGTTTAAAGAACTATGGCAGGAAATCACTCAGTTCTCTCGCGGCTTGTGGGCGCTTGGTATTCGTCCGGGAGATCGAGTGGGATTATGGGCTGAAAATAGTGTCCGCTGGTCAATTGCTGACTGGTCGATTATTAGTCTTGGCGCGATAACAGTGCCGCTTTTCCCAACCCTCACTTCCGATCAGGCCGTTTATATCTTAAATGATGCCCAAGTAAAAGCGGTTGTTGTAGGCGATTCGAAACTCACTAAGAAGATGACTGAAGCGGTTAAGTCTCTCAATGAACCGGCTCCTCTTTTAATTCTTGAAGGTGAGTATGGTGAGGCCATTAGCTATGAAATGGTCAAAGCTAAAGGGATCGCCGCAGACCTGAGCGAAGAGGATTGGTTGTTAGGGATCAAGAGCGCTAAACCGGATGATCTCGTGACATTCATCTACACATCCGGCACAACCGGCGAGCCAAAAGGCGCGATGCTGGATCACCACAATTTCCTAATTAATATTGAAGATGCGCTTCAGGCCTTTTCACTTACTGAAGAAGATAAATTTCTTGGGTTTTTACCTTTAAGTCATATTTTTGGCCGCTTTGGCGACCATTTTCTAGCTGCAGTAGTTGGGGCTACGGTTTATCAGGCGGAAAGTCTATCAAGCTTGCGGGCAGATATTCGAGAAGCAGGACCGACCTTGATGCTCGGCGTCCCGCGTTTCTTTCAAATGGTTCAGCATACAATCACAATTAATGCCGAGAAAGAAACAGGGTTTAAACGCATACTTTTCAATTGGGCGCTGCGGGTGGGCATTCAACGTGCCAAGGCAGTAGGGAACGGGAGAAAACTTTTACCGTGGACCGCTATACAGTTCGCGATTACCGATAAGCTTGTAGGAAAGAAAATCCGCCAAAGGATTGGAGGCCATCTGCGCTTCTTTGTCTCCGGCGGCGCAGCTTTACCGATGGATACTGCTGAGTTTCTTATGGCTTTTGGAATCTTGGTACTTGAAGGATATGGTCTGACTGAAACGCCAACTTTTATCTCCGTTAACCGACCGGAATCAATCCGATTTGGAACAGTGGGCATTCCCGCAGCTCATGTTGAAGTGAAGATAGCCGAAGACGGCGAGATACTCAGCCGCGGTCCGAATACAATGCGCGGCTATTATAACCTTCCCGATGCAACAAAAGAGGCGCTTGATAAAGATGGCTGGTTCCATACCGGTGATATTGGCGCTTATGAAAATGGCTATGTGCGCATCACCGATCGAAAGAAGGACCTGTTGGTACTCAGCAATGGGAAGAATATCGCCCCCCAACATATCGAGAACTTGTTAAGGCTCAGTGAATATATTGCTGAAGCGGTTGCTCTTGGGGATGGACAGGCAGTTGTATCTGCTTTGATTCTGCCAGACTTCGAGCGGCTAACAAAATGGATAGCTGAAAATGGGCTTCCATCAAAATCATCCGAACTTATTGAGCATCCCAAACTAAAAGAGTTGATTCGTTCTGAGATTGATAAAGTCAACCGTGAGCTTGCTGATTATGAAAAGGTAAAGCGCTTTGAGTTTATTTCTGAACAATTTTCAGTTGAGGGCGGAGAGCTTACACCAACACTGAAAGTCAAACGGCGGGTTATCAGGCAGAAATTTGAACCTATAATCAAGCGCATGTCACGGGGCGGGGATTAGCAACGTACCACTGGATAGGTGCAATTAATTGTTATGCCAAGCGCAAAAGACCGGATAGTTTGCCCGAAATGCGGAGTGAATAATATGCCAGGCCAGGCAGCCTGTTGGAAATGCGGCGCCCCTTTGCCCTTCGTGTCGAGTCAACCTCCAGTAAAAGTGCCAATTCCTACGCCTCAGCCGACCGGACAGCCACCGCAACAAGCCCAACCACCCTATGGGTATAACCCTTACCAACCTCCGCCCAATTACCCGCAGGGAGGCTACGCATATCCTCCTAAACGCCGCTCCTGGGTCTGGGTAGGGTGTTGCTGCTTGCCCATAGTATTAAGTATTTTCGCGGCGTTAATAATTTGGATGGTGGTATTGCCGCGTGTGATTCCCGTCTCGCCTGAAAAGTTCTTAATGGTTACGCTTGGCTCGCCGCCTAGTCAGGTTGAACATGTTTTAGGGCATCCTTTTCAAAAGAAAACCGGCGCATATCGGCCAGTACTGCCGGGTGATTCGTTTGCGCTAGCGGTTCCGACTGAAAAATGGATCTATAACGGGGGGTATGTCCTCTTCCAAAATGGCTTAGCCGTAGAAGCTCAACCTGGACCAGCCCCTGCGATGCTCCCCATAAGCGAAGCTGAACGTTCCAATTATCCCGGAATCCGTTAGCAATTTTAATTTCCAAAGAAGGAAACTCATCAACAGCCGGAGTATCTACTATTAATAGTTTTAGGAGTAGGACATGTTGAACAGCATAGGGAACCAAGGCAAGGCTGCTTTGTTTATCGGCGCATTGTGTTTGATCGTGATAGGCTATGTTATGTTGCGCCCTCAAAAACAGGAGCCGATAGTGTTTCACGATGAGAAACCGGCAACAACATCAACTCAACAAGCGCCAACTCCAACTCAGGCAACTGAAGTTGTAGTGCATATTGCCGGTAGAGTGAAGAAGCCGGGGTTATACCACTTACCCCTCAATGCCCGAGTAGATGATGCCTTGAACGCCGCCGGAGGCGCTTTGGCTGATGCTGACTTAGATGCAGTCAATCTTGCCTCTATTGTTGTTGATGGCAAACAGCTCTACATCCCTAGCAAAAAGCCTGAAATCTCAAAACCGATTAGAGTCGATCAAGCCTACGTCCCAGAAAGACTGGCTTCTGCGACAGCTCAATCAAACACCCGAAATGACCAATCATCTTCGGCCAAATTACACACTCCTGGTGAAGGGGTAGTGCATATAAACTCAGTCTCATTAGAGGGTTTACAGCGATTACCGGGAGTTGGCCCCGCATACGCTCAAAGGATACTGGACTATCGAAAAGAGCATGGGGGGTTCAAGCGGATAGAAGAATTAATGGAAGTAAGCGGCATTGGCCCCAAGAAGTTCGAAAAGATGAGAGCGTTTTTAGCTTTGTAATAACTTCTCCCTGCACTTACAAAAGTGCAGGGAGAAGAGGTTGATTACTTTTTATCTTCCTTGACTGGACTTTTGATTTTAAGGTGGAGTTCATCTAATTGCTTTTGTGCAACAGATGAGGGGGCGCCGAACATGACGTCGATTCCGGCAGCGTTTTTCGGGAAGGCAATGACATCGCGAATGGTATCATCATCGGTTAAAAGCATTACCGTGCGATCGATCCCCGGGGCAATTCCACCGTGTGGAGGCGCTCCAAACTCGAAAGCCTCTAACATATGACCGAATCTTTCCTGTATTTCCTGTTCAGGGATGCGTAATAGCTCGAAGACCTTATGCTGGATGTCCGGGCGGTGAATACGAATAGAGCCACTCGCCAGTTCTGTTCCGTTGCAAACGAGGTCATAGCATTGGGCAATAACCTTG